>DATDCP010000363.1:0-7136 GCA_036524255.1 Chitinophagaceae bacterium | reverse complement strand
TTTTCTGATATGCTAAAAGCATTGGACATTCCTTATCCTAATTATGGAACTGCATGGACAGTTGATGAAGCGATAGTTGTTGCCAATAAAGTTGGTTACCCTGTGCTTGTTCGTCCTTCTTATGTACTCGGCGGACAAAGAATGCGTATCGTGATCAATGATGATGAGCTGGAAAAAGCAGTAGTTAGCTTGCTGAAACATATTCCCGGAAATAAAATTCTGGTTGATCATTTTCTTGATCGCTGCCAGGAAGCCGAAATAGATGCGATCTGTGATGGCGAGAATTTCCATATAATGGGCATTATGGAACATATTGAACCGGCGGGTATTCATAGCGGCGATAGCAACGCTGTTCTCCCTGCATTTAATTTGAGTCCGCTTGAGTTACAGGATATGATGGACTACGCAAAAAAGATCGCACTTGAATTGAAAGTAAAAGGACTTATCAATATCCAGTTCGCAATTAAGGAAACAAAAGTGTATGTGATTGAAGCAAATCCCCGTGCTTCCCGAACAACGCCTTTCATTGCGAAAGCATACAACAAACCTTACCTGAACTATGCTACCAAAGTAATGTTGGGAGCAATAAAAGTTCCTGATATTCCTGAAGAAAAACATCTTGATGGCTTTGCGATCAAAGAGCCGGTATTCAGCTTTAATAAATTCCCGGGTGTAAATAAAGAGTTGGGGCCTGAAATGAAATCAACGGGTGAAGCGATACGGTTTATTAAAAATTTGAGAGATCCTTACTTCAGGCAATTGTATAAAGACAGGAGTATGTATTTAAGTAAATAGAACCACGATTTACCGGGATTATATAAGATTAAGAGGAAAGGGTTGCTGATGCAGCCCTTTTTTGATTTGGGAAAGTTGTTTTGTAAATTCATAGATGAATCAAACCGTATTATCAACATATAAAATTTTGATGCAGAAATCAATGAATCATTTTATTGATGAGAGCTGGATTGATTGGGCTATTGAGATGATGGAAGCAGGATTTGAATCTGAAAACCTTTACATGCTTGCTGGCCAAACGAAACCTTATAACCAATTTGAGTTGCAGGACCTGACTACTAAAGTTTTAAAAGACCTCAACCTAGACTATACTGATAGAGATTTGACAATCAAAAACTATGTTTATTACTTAATTAAGACCGGAGTTAATAACCCCGCGACTTATCTAAACACATTAGGAATACTCACTGACATTTGCAGGTCCCTGAACTATAACAAGGACTATATGGATTTCTATCTCCTTTATTATGCAAAAGATGAACTGAAAGGTTTTGATGACCAGTCTTATTGGAATGGCGCAAATAGAAATAATATAGATATTATTATTGCAGAGAAATTTAACGACTGGATAAAAAATTATGAACTTGAAAAAGCAGAACACATCTGATCATAAATTTTTTGCAATGAACAAAGAAATCCAATAGACATTAAGAGATCACTTTGTAATTTTCACCTTATCTACTTCCTTACCATTAATATCAACTTGCCTCAGCATTAATGTACTTCCATCTACATCCATCACAGTAAATGAATGAACAGTTGAAACAAATTTAGTTGTAAACTTTTGCCAGCTGTCTGTGTCTTTTTGCTGCTCGGGATTATATAAACCCTGACCACCGGCGCCTGTTGTTATATAAATAACTCCATTGGGTTTTGTATTCCGCTTACCATCAAATTTTTTATCCAGTGTCCACCGCCCATTCACAACTTTTCCTGTTTTAATATTATTAGCCCCGGCTACCAATTGATTCCCCAAATTATCAGGTTTAAAAAGCATAGGATAAGTTCTTTGGTAATTATGTACATGCCCGGCAAATACGATATCCACTTTCCCTTTTTCGAGTATTGGAGAGATCAAACGCATTTGCTGCTGCTCATAATGTGCTCTTGATGAATTGAAGCAGGGATGATGATACAAAACAAAACGCCATGTGGCATTTGCTGCAGCTGCAAGATCTTTTGTTAACCAGTCACGCAATGTAGAATCATTCCAGTCAACATAAGGATTGGAATCAAGAATCGTCCAGTGTGCATTGCCATGATCAAAAGAAAAATTTGTCATGCGGGGATATTTATCACCAACTCCATCATAAAATGCTCTTTTGTTTGCTTCTGACCCACTCAATGCCGGTACAAATGCGCCGCCTTCTTTTCCATTTGGTCCATTCAAAGGCTGGTCCCAAAAATGATAATACGCCAACGCATCTGGAAAAGCATTCAGATCTCTTGTTAACGCATCATGATTACCTACTGCGGCAACAAAAGGAATTGACCGCAACATCGGCGCACCCAGCGTATCTGCATCATCCTTATTATACACCGGCCAATATTTAGTAGTGTACTCCGATACCAAACCCCGGTTATAAACTATATCACCTGCTATAGTTACCATATCGGGTTTTGTTTTGTAGATCTCATAAGCGATCTTCCTGGCCGTATTATTTCCGGCACCCATATCACCTGAAATGGCAATGCGATAAGACTGTTCCGGTGATTTCAAAGATTTTGCATCACTGCTAAAAACGATCTTTCCATTTTTTGAAACACGATATTGAAACATTGTTCCTGGTTTAAGAGAAGTGAAACTTGTGCTATACACATTGAACGGAACAATTGTACCGACCGCAACCGTTTTGAAAGTCGGAGTTTCTGATCTTTTCCATTCGATTTCAGCGCTATTCTTATACTCAATAAGCCAAATATCATTTGATACTTGTGCATGCCAAAGCAATTGCAAGGACTGAGGTGAAGGTTTTTTACCAAGCTGCAAGTAGGGCTTGACCAGAAATTCGGCGGGCGGATTATTCTGAGCATTTATGGTCAGCGAAAAGAATAATAAAAAAGCAGCGATGAAATGTTTCATAAAAAATTTAATTTGCTTATTCCTCAAACAGAAATATTGTATCAACGAATATATCTTAAACTTTTACCATGAACAAAGAAACCCAATACATCATTAAAAGCTTTGAAAGCACCTTAAGCGCTCAACCATGGTTTGGCCGTGCTGTGTATGAAATACTTGAAGAAGTAGATGAATCGAAGGCAAATATCAAACCTAATGGAAGTGATCATTCAATGATCGTATTGCTCTGGCATATGAATACATGGGCTGAGTTTGTTCTTGCCAGTCTTGAAAATAAAACTGTTGATGAAATGAAAGCAATTGAAGCCAATGACTGGCGGGAGATCGATCCGAAAGTTCATACCTGGAAAAAAGGAATGGAACAGTTAAAAACAACTCATAGTAAGATCATCGAAATACTCAACAAAAAAGAAGATAGTTTCTTAAGCGAAATAGTTCCTACCCGAAAATTCAATTATCGCTTTATGCTAAATGGATTGGTACAGCATAATATTTATCATCTTGGACAGGTGGCGTATGTGAAGAAGATGCTTGGATAGAAAGGCTTCACGCATGAAATAAAAATCTGGCACAAAAGACCATTTAAGAAATACCCGTAAAGTGGTATTGAAAAGACATTAAGTGTGTTTTACCTTTTGTAATGTCTTTGCCAGTAATTCATGCATGGAAAAAAGCGCCATTTATAAGGTTCCTGCTTCCTTTAATTGCTGGAATTGTTTTACAATGGAATTTGCAGATCTCACCCGGAGTTTTGTGGATACTACTATTCGTTTCTTCAATTACAACAATTACTTTTTTCCTCATTCCTTTTTTTGAACGTTATAAACTTTCTGCTGTAAGTGGCCTGGCAATTACTTTGTTGTTTATCGCTCTTGGTGGATTACTATCATGGTACAAAAATATACAGCATGATAAAAATTGGTTTGGCAAAAAGTATAAAAATGAAAATGCACTTATTGTAACATTAATTGAAAACCCTGTTGAAAAAACAAAGTCGTATAAGGGAAATGCATCGGTAGATCATATTTTACTAAATGACTCCTGTATTAAAACAAAGGGAACTATCATTCTTTATTTTAAAAAGGACAGCACCCTGTCAACTCTTGAATATGGTTCTCAATTGATCATCACAAAACCGCTACAAGAAATAAAGAACTCCGGCAATCCCGGCGGTTTCAATTATAAAAGATATTCATTATTCCAGGGAATTACTCACCAGGTTTATTTAAAAGAAAACGAGTTTGAAATTTTGTCAACGACCAATAAAGAAGTCTTTAAACAATTCATTAATACAAGCCGGGAAAAGGTGTTGAGCATTCTTCGTAAAAATATAAAAGGCGAAAAAGAATTGGGTTTAGCAGAGGCATTATTAATAGGATACAAGGATGACCTTGATAAAACCTTGGTGCAATCTTACAGTAATACCGGGGTTGTCCATGTAATTGCGATCTCAGGCTTGCATCTTGGACTTATTTACTGGCTTTTATTAATGTTATTTAAACCATTACAAAAAAGAAAATTAAAATTGTTGCGGCCGGTTTTTATCCTCACAGGCTTATGGTTGTTTAGTTTATTAGCCGGCGCACAACCTTCGGTTCTTCGCTCCGCTGTCATGTTTACTTGCATAGTATTAGGGGATTCCTTTGCTAGAAAATCATCTATCTACAATACACTTGCTTTATCAGCACTATTGCTGTTATGCATCAAGCCCTATTGGCTTTGGGATGTTGGTTTTCAGCTATCATACGCTGCTGTGTTAAGCATCGTCATCTTTATGCAACCGATCTATAATTTGTTTTACACAAAAAATAAAATCTTAGACCTTATATTGAAGCTAAATGCAGTAACGATCGCAGCACAAATTCTTACTGTGCCGGTCAGTATTTATCATTTTCACCAGTTCCCAAATTATTTTTTATTGACCAATTTTTTGGCGGTGCCATTATCAAGCCTGATCCTGCTTGGTGAAATTTTATTATGCGTCGTTTCTTTCATCCCAGTTATTGCAACATTTATTGGTAAAATTCTTTCCTGGCTTATCTGGATCATGAATTCTTATATCGAACGTATCGAGATTCTGCCATTTTCATTATGGGATGGTCTTCAGATCTCAATTCTTCAAACAATATTGTTGTTTGGAGTTGCTACCTGTTTTGGATTTTGGCTAATGGAGAAAAGTAAAACCGGCCTTAAATATGCATTAGCATCATTGTTTGGATTCGTTGTGTTACGGACTATTTCATTTATCCAGGCAAATAACCGTGAGCAGCTGATCGTTTATAATGTACCTCAAAAACGAGCCATTGATCTTATTGATGGGAGAAAATATTTATTTATTGGCGATTCAGATCTGTTGGCAGATGATTTTATAAGAAACTTTCATATAAAACCATCAAGGGTTTTGCATCGCATTGAACCGGCACTAAATTTTGAAAATTATCAGCAGCAGGAAAATTTAATTATCTACAATAACAAAAAAATAATGACGATAAGCGAAACAAAATATTTTGCTCCGTTGGATGAAAATATCTCCGTTGACCTTCTGCTGATATCAGGTAACCCTAAACTATATTTTAATAAACTGGCAGAAACATTTTCAGTGAAACAAGTTGTTTTTGATGGTTCTTGCCCTGCGTGGAAAATTAATTATTGGAAAAAGGATTGCGATCTATTACAAATCCCCTGGCATGATGTAAATGAAAAAGGGGCTTTTGTGATGAACCTCCGGTAGCTTACATTTGCGGCTTCTCTGACGATTGCCCGCCTCTAATTTTTAAAAAATTATGAATAAAAAAATTCAGTCTGCCCTCATCTCTGTTTTTTACAAAGATGGTCTTGAGCCTATTGTAAAATTGCTGTCCGAACATGGTGTTACTATTTATTCCACTGGTGGCACTCAAAGTTTTATTGAAAAGCTGGGAGTAAAGGTTGTACCCGTTGAAGATCTTACTACTTACCCGTCTATCCTTGGTGGCAGGGTAAAGACTTTACATCCGTCTGTTTTCGGCGGCATTCTTGGAAAAAGAGATGATGAAACCCATGTGGCAGAAATGAAGCAATACAAGATTCCTGAAATTGATCTCGTGATCGTTGACCTTTATCCGTTCGAAGAAACTGTCGCTTCGACCACAGATGAAAAATCCATCATTGAAAAAATTGATATCGGCGGACCATCCATGATACGTGGCGCTGCAAAAAATTTCAGAGATGTTGTAGTGATCGCTGCTAAAAAGAATTATGCAGAACTTGAGCAATTCCTTCATGAACAAAAAGGTGAAACAACAATTGAGCAGAGAAAATCTTTTGCAGCAAAAGCATTTGAAATAGTAGCACATTATGATGTGGCCATTGCAAAATATTTTAACTCTGAAAATGCATTATACTTTTTGGAATCAGTTACAAATCCAAAAGCGATGCGATATGGTGAGAACCCACACCAGAAAGCTGCATTCTTTGGCAACCTAAATGAATTATTTGATCAGTTGAATGGTAAAGAACTTTCTTATAACAATCTAGTTGATGTAGATGCGGCTGTTCAAATTATAAAAGAGTTTACTGATACAACTTTTGCGATCATCAAGCACACCAATGTTTGCGGCGTGGCGCAAAGAACAACAGTAAAAGAAAGTTGGGATGCTGCCCTTGCCGGTGATCCTGAGTCTGCTTTTGGTGGTGTATTGGTTTGCAACGGCACAATTGATAAAGCAACTGCTGATGCTATCAATGAAATATTTTTTGAAGTGTTGATCGCCCCGGATTTTAATGAAGATGCGTTAGTTGTTCTCAAATCAAAAAAGAACAGGATCCTTTTAAAGTCAAAGGGCAAAAGTGAAAACTCAAAAGAAATGTTCCGTTCATTATTAAATGGAGTGTTGATACAGGGAACAGATGAAGGTAATTATTCCGAATGGAAAGAAGTTGGTGGCAGAGAAACAACAACCTCAGAAAAAGAAGACCTGAAATTTGCCAACCTTATCTGCAAACATCTAAAGTCAAATGCCATTGCATTGGTAAAAAATAAACAACTGATTGGAAAAGGTTGCGGGCAAACAAGCCGTATTGATTCGTTGCGCCAATCAATTGAAAAGGCAAGACAATTTAATTTTGACCTAACTGGTGCTGTATTGGCAAGTGACGCATTCTTTCCATTTAATGATTGTGTGAAGATGAGTCATGTTGTAGGTATTGAAGCATTCATACAACCCGGTGGTTCTATACGGGATAACGATTCAATTGATTATTGTGTAGAAAATAAACT
>DATDCP010000362.1:0-5143 GCA_036524255.1 Chitinophagaceae bacterium | reverse complement strand
GAAATAAAAGAAACACCCACAGAAAAACACGTATAAAGAAAAGGTACAGCCTGGTTTGAACTTCTGACAAAGTTCAGGGCTGTACCAATTTTAAATAACAATTAAAATCATTACAATGTTACGAAAAATTTTCGTGGCGCTTACCGCCCTTACCGTAGGTCTTTTTACTAACGCACAAGTAGCTTCGGTGACCTCAGATACTACTGCTGCACCGGCTGAAACAGAGGAAGCAAAACCAGCTCTCATAATAACTGGTTCGGCTGATGTTTATTATAAATATGATTTTGCAAAAACAAAAGCAAACACTTATACAAGTTTTACCGGCACACATAACAATTTTTCAGTTGGCATGGCCAGCGTAAAGTTAGAACACAAAGGAAATAAAGTTGGCGCAGTGTTAGATCTTGGATTTGGTCCCCGCGCAAAAGAGTTTGCTTATACCGATGAAGGAATAACCCAGGCAATAAAACAAATGTATGTCACCTACTCTCCTTCTGAATGGCTCAAGTTTTCAGCAGGTACCTGGGCAACACATGTCGGGTATGAGTTAGTTGATCCACAACTGAACCGTAACTATAGCATGAGTTACATGTTCACAAACGGACCTTTCACTCATACAGGTTTGAAAGCGGATATCACAAAAGGAAAGCATGGTTTTATGGTCGGCATATCAAATGCAACTGATTACAGGATCTCTCCTGATGGCTATATCAATAAAAAATTTGTGATCGCTCAGTACAGCCTTGCTGCTAGTGATAATTTTAAAATTTATCTGAATTATGTAGGGGGTAAAGCACCTGATACTTCAAAAGTGAGCCAGTTTGATGCCGTAGTTACTGCGAAACTCAGTGACAAGTTTAACATTGGATTTAATGGAACAGTAAACAGCACACAGTACTGGGATGGCGCTAAAAACATTGATGGACAAAGCTGGTGGGGATCTGCTTTATATCTTAATGTTGACCCTAAACCATGGTTTGGTTTGACATTACGTGGTGAATATTTCAATGATGACAACCAACTTAAAATGTTTTCAATAGCACCAGAAGGCGGTAATATTTTTGCAACAACGCTTTCTGCTAATTTCAAAGCAGGTGGTTTTACTTTCATTCCTGAATTCAGAATGGATAACGCAAGCCAGGAAATTTTCATTGATAAAGAAGGTGCCGCAAAAAAATCTGCAAGCAGCTTTTTGCTGGCAGCAGTTTATGCATTCTAATAATAAAAACTTAATACCGCTTGTTTAGAATATTAATAAAGGAATTTGAACTTAGCCGCAAGGCATTTTCATCAAGTTTCTTTTCATATGGCAAGCAATCGTTGAGGCCGTCCGTTTCTACGGAGGGCCTTTCTTTCCTTTTATTTTTCTTTGCTTACTTACAGAAACATTTATTTTATCCAGGGTTACTTTTATTGATCCCCGGTATTAATACATATAACCACCGAATGCAACTCTAAGCATTCATTTATCTCCGGTTGTTTTTTTGCCCATTTCACATCGCTTGTTTCATACATGATAATTTTCATAATTGCTGCTGTATACCACAGTTGCTGTCGTATCATTTTGAAAATTATTATTTAACCTAAAAACCTAAATGTTATGAAAACAAACACAGAGATGGCAAAAATTGTATTCCGCTATGCCGGAACCATCGCAGCTCTTTTTATTCTAACTGGTAAACTTGATGCTCAAACCAGGATCGAAGAGAAACCGGTTATGCAGGTAGTCTATGTACAGGATGAGTCAAACTATCTTGTATTTAAAGTAAGCGTCACAAACACAAGTAGCAAACGGGCTATTTTCCGGGTTTCTGACAACAACTATGAACCACTGTACTCCGAGGCCT
Organism: Chitinophagaceae bacterium; assembly: GCA_036524255.1. Taxonomy (GTDB): domain Bacteria; phylum Bacteroidota; class Bacteroidia; order Chitinophagales; family Chitinophagaceae; genus VBAS01. The sequence goes on along the minus strand of DATDCP010000362.1, from coordinate 3,296 downwards.
TTACCACAGATTCTTACACGAAAACTGTTAAAGTGCCAAAGTATGACATGGATGTAATTGAATTCCGCCTCACATCCGGCAAAGACATTATTAAAAAAGTTTTTGAAGTAAAAGTGCATTCGAAGGAAACGGTAGCCGTTACCGAATCTAATCTGTAAGCTTTCAAATTTTTTAGCAGACATAAGCATTACCGGCCCTTGTTTCTACAGGGGCTTTTTTATCTACCCAGCTGTAGTTTTTTATTCAACTTTCGTTGCGTCGCACTCTTGTACTTTCTCTTCTTTATTTAGCTTTTGAACCACAGAGACACTTAAGGCACAAAGAAACACAGAGGCTTTGTGACTCTCTGTGACACTGTGACTCCGTGGTTTAAATTGAAGTGCATGAATCACGCTGAATTGCGACCAGCATTAATAATTCCAAACGAACAACGCATCACCAATTTTTCATAGGTGCCCTTTACCGGCGCATTAATGATCGCCTCTTCCATCTCTCTTACACGTATCATTGAATATTGCTGGATCGTAAGGAGCGGCAACACGATCCTCTCACGCATTTGAATAGATAGTTGTTCAATTGGATAATCATCCATCAATTCCGTTTTACCAGACAGGCGAAGTATGTATTGTTTGGTTAGCTCATACTCTTTGTATATTATTTGCCATATCTCGCCAAACTTTGGGTGGTCTGCAAGGTGTGCGGTCAAAGGGAAGAAAGATTTGATCATTGCCATCTCACAATTATCGAGAAGGGTTTTGAAATATAAAGACTCATTGTAAAGCTTTTTAATGGCAGGAAATTTTCCTTGCTGCTCCAATGTTTGCAATGCTGTGCCTACACCAAAATACCCGGTTACATTTTGCTTCAACTGGCTCCATGCACCAACAAAAGGAATGGCACGCAGACTTTTTAGTGAAAATTTAGCCGATGCTCCGCGTTTTGCAGGACGACTTCCAATATTTGTGTCACTGTAAAATCTTAATGGACTTGCATGCACCAAATAATCTGTAAAATCAGGATGATTTTTTAATTGACTATAAGAATCAAAACTTATATCCGCTAATTCCTGAACAATGCTTGCTCTGCTTTCTCTATTCTCCTCACGATCGATTTCTTTATTTGAAAGGATCCCGTTCGATATCCCGGCATGGATCAATTGCTCCATATTATACTGTGCAGAATCGATCGTTCCGAAATTTGAACTAACTGTTTGTCCCTGCACTGTAAGCTGGATCTCTTTACTTGAAATATTTTTTCCCAGCGACGCATAGAACTTATGTGTTTTGCCACCCCCTCTTGCTGGTGGGCCACCACGACCATCAAAAAACACAACATCAATTCCACACTCTTTCGAAATTGCTGTCAATTCTTCTTTTGCTTTATAGATGCTCCAATTCGCCATTAAATAACCGCCATCTTTCGTTCCATCACTAAAGCCAACCATGATCACCTGGTTATTATTTCTTCTTTTCAGATGTTGCTTATACTCTTCGTTGCTATATAATTTTTTCATGATAGAAGCAGCGCCTTTCAGATCATCGATCGTTTCAAATAACGGAACAATGTCAATATTCAACTGTTCTTTTTTCCAACCACCTAATAAAAACAAACCATATACCTCCATTGCATTCAATGCACTGTTACACTGGCTTATGATATAACGGTTACATCCTTGTTCACCATTGTATTTTTGAATTTGTTTTATAACCTGGACGGATTCAATAGTATCTTTTTGAATTTCGTCGCCGGTCAATAATGATGCATCAATTAGCTGCAGATTAGAAAGTATATTTATCTTTTCATCTTCTTTTAATGACGAATAATTTTCTGGTATCTCTTTTACTTTTCCCGCAAATGATTCTATAACGGCTCCATGAACAGAACTTTCCTGTCGTACATCCAATGATGCAAAATGTAATCCGAATATCTGTACTTTATTTTTCAGATTATTTACAAGATGTAAAAAGAGACTATTGTGTTTATAAATTATAATATCCCTGATCTCACTCAGTGTTTTTAAAATTTCATCCTTTGTTATGTCCGTTTTTTGCCCCGGTACGAAAATATTATTGTAAAGTTTTCTTTCCAGGTCAGCAAGCAAAACATCTACACCCTGGAAGGTGAGCCTTCGTTTCAATCTTCTTATTTCAAGATAATAGCATTTAATAATGGCGCCACGCAGAGCTTCTGCTACCTGTAATGTCGTTGCAGCTTTTACAAATGGATTTCCATCCCTATCCCCTCCGGGCCAGAAGCCCATGCTGATCACGGAATGACCGTTCGGTAACGAATCAGAGAAATGATTTTTAAAGAAGGAAGCAATTCTTCCTGCAGCATTATAAAATACATTTTCCAGATACCAGATCAAACTTACTGCTTCATCATAAGGTGTTGGCTTTTGATGTTGAAAGAAAGGTGTTTTACCCAACTGCTGTAATAAAACATTTACCTGGCTTGCATTATTCTCCGCCAATGCTTTTGAAAGATCATTGATAATACCAAGAACAGGTCCCGGATAAAATTGTGTTGGATGTGCCGTCAATACAAGCAATACATTAAAGTCTTTCAATTTTTGTGCAAGTTTTTCCTGCAACTTTTCTTGTACTACTTCCGATTCCAAATGCTTTAAAGTGCCCACGCCATTCATATCATTCACTTCCCGAAAAGCCGCATCTTCCAATGCATCAAATAACACGACTTGTCTTTCTGCATATTGCACAAAACGAAATAGCAGGTCAAGCTTATCTTCCTCTTTTAATGAGGAAGTATGTTTATTAAAAAAATCTTCGATGATCTGTTTGGGGCTTTGTTTCTTTTTGAAACCATCTTCACAAACGGAAAGAAATAATGAAAGCAAGATCCCTGTCTTTTCGATCCGGTGAAAAGGTAATGAAGTGAATAAACTATTGTACAGTTGAAATTTAACGCCAACAAAATTCCTGAATCTTTCCAATGCTGCCGATGATGTATTACTCATTTGATCAGTTCCTTTAGATTTTATTTAATGCCGGCAAGCAAGTGTTTCAAATTTAAGTCAAATTCTATTCAACCTCACCCCTTCAGGATTTCTTTATCAGCAGAATCTGCTTCCCCTCTCCTTAAGGAGAGGGGGGTGGAAAGGTTTTCCATTAAATACTCTTAGTTAGGGGTGAGGTCAACAAAAAAGCTCTCCCTTTTGAGGAGAGCCTTCGGTATGAAGAGATGTCTTGTTATTCTTCGCTTTTCCCTTCCGTTGTAGCTTCCTCTGCTGTATCAGCAGTTTTCTTCGTACTACGGCTACGACGAGTTTTCTTCGT
>DATDCP010000361.1:0-2624 GCA_036524255.1 Chitinophagaceae bacterium | reverse complement strand
CATGGAAGATGTACAAGTCTTATGGGTTTAATTTCCTCGCTGGCGTTATCTTCGCATTCGATCAGAAAACGAAATAATGCAAGATAGTTTATACGAATTCCTGTTATTAAATAAGAAAGTAAGTTTACCGGGCATCGGCACCATCACTCTTTGCCAAGCCCCTGCGCAGCATGATATCTCAAACAAACAGTTTATTGCGCCTGTACCTTTTTTTTCTATTGATCCAGGAAATGATAAACCTTCAAAAAAGCTTTTTGACTGGCTTTCTTCTTCACTGAACATTACTGAATGGGAAGCAATAAAATCTGTAAATGATTTTTCTTTTGACTTAAAAAAGAAACTATCAGAATACGGTGAGGTGAGTTGGGAAAAAGTAGGTGTGATCCGTCATAACAATAATGGAGAGCTAAAACTCGATCCGCAAAATATTTTATTACAAAGTGAACCGCCAGTAACAGCAGAAAAAGTTATTCGTGTAAAAGCTCAGCATACCGTATTAGTAGGAGAGAAGGAAAAGACCTCAGTGGAAATGGAAAAATACTTTGCAGGAAGCCCTGCGAAGAAAAATTATTCATGGCTGATCGCTGTTATACTTACAGTATTAGCGGTTATGTTTATCGGGTGGTATTTTTCTGAGAAAGGATTTTCAACTTCATCAGCAGGAAATCAATCGGTCATCAAATCAAACTGAGGGAAGGCTTTATTAATGAGCAATCAAATTCACTATACGCTGTGCCCGGTTTGCGGATCGGCAGGTATTTCAGAAGTTTTTAAAGTAAAAGACAATACTGTAAGCCAGGAATATTTTGAAATTGACCATTGCAGAAATTGCCAGGTCAGGTTTACACAAAACTCACCTTCAGAAACAAGTATCGGAGCTTATTATAAGTCTGAAGACTACATTTCACACACTGATACCTCAAAAGGTTTGATCAATCGCATTTATCGTTTCGTCAGGAACTTTTCATTGAATCAAAAGAGAAATCTTGTTGAAAAAGAAACTGGTTTAAAAAATGGTAGCCTGCTCGATGTGGGTAGTGGCACCGGTCACTTTGCTTCTGCTATGAAAAAAGCAGGTTGGCAGGTAACCGGGCTTGAACCTGACGAAGGAGCAAGAGCCGTAGCATCCCAGGAGCACTCGATAGAGCTTTTTCCTTCAGAGCAACTTTTTAATTTACCGGAAAAGAGATTTAATGCTATTACGCTCTGGCATGTATTGGAGCATGTACATGATGTAAAAAAGTATATCCAGACTTTTAAAAAACTGCTGTCTGATAATGGCAAACTTTTTATAGCAGTACCGAACTATACAAGTTATGATGCTGAAAAATACAAAGAGTATTGGGCAGCTTATGATGTACCAAGACACCTTTATCATTTTACACCGAACACAATACAATGGCTGATGAAAGAATGTGGGTTGAAGATCGTTGCGGTAAAACCAATGTGGTTTGATAGTTTTTATGTTAGCCTGCTAAGCAGTAAATATAAAAATGGAAACACAAAATGGGTCAGTGCATTTTTGACGGGCCTGATTTCAAATTTTAAAGCAATGAGCGATGCGAAGAAATGCAGCTCCGTGATCTATATTATTTCTCCAAAGGAGTCCTAAGGACAAAATAATTTATTGTCCCAATTGTATCTCGTACATCTCTGGCCAGTACTTACCTGTAACATAGATCTTTTTTGTTGTTGAGTCATAGGCAATACCATTTGGTACATCTACGGATGGGTTGATCGCCTTAACTCGTTTCCACATATCATTGAAATCATATTTGGCAACAACCCTTGCAGCTGCCGGGTCAATTTTTAAAATATATGGATACTCATATTGATTTGCATAAACAAAACCATCAATATATTCAAGCTCATTTAAATTAAATGCCTGGCTATTCCCTTCCATGATCGAACTTTTGCTTAATAGCCTGAATGTGGAAGGGTCATAAAAATAAAGAACACCGCTGCCAGTACTTACGATCAATCTCTCTCCATCATTTGTAATGCCCCAGCCTTCAGTGTCTATTTTATACTCTTTTACTTTTTGAAAATCTTTAAGCGTATAAACAAATACTACATTTTGCTGCCATGTCAATTGATAAATAGTATCTCTTAAGATTGTTATTCCCTCTCCAAAATATTTACTTGACAAAAAAACTTTTTTCAAAGCATTGCCCGTTTTTAGATCAATTTTCATAAGCCTTGACTTACCCACATAACCGGGATCGCCAGTGCTCTCATACAATTCTCCTTTATAAAAAGTAAGTCCCTGAGTGTAGAAACTGGTATCATGAGGGTACACCTGTATGATCGTGTGACCTAAAACCGGGGGCGGTGGTGTTTGGTTTTCAATTGGGGGATCTTCCACCTGGCCGTTAGGATTGCAACACACCAATAAAAATGTGAATGATGAAATAAGAGAAACTACGATAAGTGGAAAAAAGATTTTTCTTTTCATGAAATTGTTTACTCGTTGATAAATTAAGTTTAGTAAATGTACGATTGAAAAAATATTTTGAAAGAGAAAGTTGTGATTTAAAATGTTAATCAATTATATTTGAGAATCAATCTCCAAGCAAACCTTACCGTCTGGTAATTCCATCCTAAGATTTATAGATTCGTATCCT
>DATDCP010000360.1:0-3930 GCA_036524255.1 Chitinophagaceae bacterium | reverse complement strand
GCAAGGTTGGGATGCATTGAAGAAATAATAAGTCGAATTCGTATATGAAAACACTGTTCAAAAAGCAATGTGTGATTAGCAATTGGCAAGCAGATACTTCTCGTAGCAGAACGGGTATTTCTTTTTTATTTATTGTGTATTGCCTTTTGTCAGCTATCATATTGGGCTCATGTTCGGTTTCTAAATCTTCTTTCACACCTTCAAAAAAATATTCTCCTGAACAATTAAATAAAGATTACGCCATCTTTCGTGGTGCATTGGAAGAATCACATCCGGGAATGTATTGGTACACCCCAAAAAATGATATGGATAATTATTTTGAATGGGGAAAAAGTCAAATAAAAGATTCCTTGAATGAAGAAGATTTCAGAAAAGTATTGGCCTATGTTATTTCAAAAATTAATTGCGGGCATACTGTAACGAGAAGCTCAACAGCTTTTATGAGATACCGTGATACAAGCGTTAATAAAATTTTTCCTCTTAGCTTAAAGATCTGGTCAGACACCTCATTTACGGATGATACCGCAACTGTTGCAGCTAATCTTTTTCGAAAAGACACAATACTTACAAGAGGGGTCGTTGTAAAAAAAATAGACAACAAACCCATCGAAACTATTATCGATACGCTTTTCCAATATATTTCAAGTGATGGTCATAATATGACACACAAATTCCAGAGCTTAAGCAACCGTGGAGGTTTTGGTGCGGCATTTACCTCTATATATGGGCAAAAAGAAAATTACTTTATTGATTATCTCGGCAATGATGGTATAGAAAAAACTGCAACCATAGCTTCTTATAATCCAAGAGCAGATACTGTCAATCGCATCGCTATATCCCGTTTTGCAAAAACCTCCCGTGCAGAAAGAAAGAAACAGATAATGAGAGCAACTAGAAATCTGAGAATTGATTCGATGAACAACGTGGCGTTTATGGATCTCGGCTCCTTTAGCCGAAATTTAAAACTTAAATCTTTTTTCCGGAAGTCCTTTAAAGAAATGCAGGACAAGGGAACAAAGAATCTTGTTGTTGATGTTCGTGGGAATGGAGGAGGTACTGTTACCAATTCTACTTTCTTAACAAAGTTTATTGCTGATAGAAAATTTAAAGTGGCAGATTCGCTTTATGCGAATACAAGGAACAGCCGCTATAAAAAATATATTGATGGTTATTTCTTTAACCGTTTTTTTATGTTCTTTGTAACAGCAAAAAAGAAAGATGGAAAATATCACTTCGGTTATTTTGAGCGTCACTACTTCAAGCCTAAAAAGAAAGATCATTTTACTGGAAATGTTTATATACTAACAGGAGGAAATTCTTTTTCAGCAACGACCTTATTTACACAAACTGTAAAACCCCAGGATAATGTTTTTGTGGTAGGAGAAGAAACCGGTGGTGGCGCTTATGGAAATACAGCCTGGTTAATTCCTGATCTTACGTTACCTGAAACAGGCATTCGTTTTCGGCTTCCATTGTTTCGTTTAGTAATTGATAAAAATATCCCCAAAGATGGTCGCGGCGTTCAGCCTGAAGTGATTGCTATGCCAACAACAGAAGCAATACGACGCGGAGCTGATTACAAAATGGATAAAGTGATGGAGCTGATCAGATCACATCAATAACATTCATCTCATTGTCAAAAACAACAAAAGAAGCTTCATAGCCTCTTTCTATCAACCCGGTTTTATCATCAATTCCCAACACCCTTGCCGGGTATAATGAAGCCATCCGCAAAGCTTCTTGTATATCAATGCCAACATGCTCAATACAATTTTTCACAGCCCTCATCATTGTTAATGCAGATCCGGATAATGTTCCATTCGGCAAAGTATACCTGTCATTTTTAAATTCATGTTGATAGGGGCCATCTGATGTTGCTGACACAGCATCGGTGATCAGCCAGATCCTTTCTCCTAAAATTCTTTTGCTGATCTTGATGGCGGTATAATCTACATGAACGCCATCGGCAACCAGGCTACAACAAACAAATGGATGATCATAAATGGCGCCAACCATTCCCGGTTCACGACTTTGGAACTGCGACATGGCATTGAATAAATGTGTTGCTATATTTATTTTCTCAAGACCTTTCATTGCTTGCTTATATGTTGCATTGGTGTGGCCGGCAGAAACAATAATTCCATTAGTTTGTAAATAGTCAATTATCTCTTCATCCACCATCTCCGGAGCAAGAGTTATCATTTTTACTACCCCTTCTGCTTCATCGATCAATTTTTTTGCTTCATCCAAGGTTGGCCTATGAATATATTCCAGGACATGGGCTCCTCTTTTTTCAGGATTGATCCATGGTCCTTCCAAATGAAGACCGGGCATTCCTTTTCCTCCTCCATTCAAATATTGTTTTGTGATCGCAATTGCTTTACTAAAAACCTCTGAAGAATTAGTTGCTGCTGTTATTAAAAATTTAGACGCTCCGCCCTGCAAACAATACTTATAAGTTGCGTCAATCGCTTCTAAGGAAGGGTTAGCAGAAAATAAATATCCATTTCCACCATATATCTGCAGATCAATAAGTGCGGGTGCAATACTATATCCGCCAAGGTCTCTTAGTTCATAATCATCCGGAATATCGGTATCATAAACAAATCCAACAATGACCCCGTCATCGATAAGAATTGCGCTGCCGGTAAGAATTTCTTTGCCCGTATAAATAGTTGCGTTTGTTATTACCTGTTTCATGGTTGTATCATAAAATTATCGCCGTCCTTCCAAAATGGAAGCTTCGTTCTTACTTCATCCAGTTTTTCTTTATGAAGAGTGATGGTAAAAATATCTTCTTCATGTGATCTTGTATGCAATATTTCACCCATCGGATCAACAACCATGCTATCACCACTGTGATAAATATTGTTTCCATCATTGCCAACTCGGTTTATTCCCACAACATAACATTGATTTTCGATCGCTCTTGCCTGCAGCAAAGTTTTCCATGCATGATTTCTTCTTTCCGGCCAATTGGCAACATAGATAAGCAGGTCATATTCTGGTCCATCATTTTGCGTTTGCTGTCTTGCCCAAACCGGGAATCTAAGATCATAACAAACAAGCAAATTAATTTTCCACCCTTTAACAGACGCTATTAATCTTTTTGTGCCGGGAGTAAACTCATTGTCTTCTCCGGCATAACCAAACAAATGTCTTTTATCATAAATACCCGCTTCCCCATTGGGCAACATCCATATAAGCCTGTTAAAATAATTTCCTCCTTCTTCAGTGATCACACTACCCGTTAGAATAACTTTTTTTTCTGCTGCAATTCGTTTCATCCACTTTATTGTTTCATCATTCATCGTTTCAGCAAGCTCTTTGGGCCTCATGCTAAATCCGGTGCTAAATGTTTCGGGAAGAATAATTATTTCTGTTTTATCGGTAATGCTATTGATCTTTTCTTCAAACATTTTCCTGTTTGCCGTAGCATCTTCCCAATGAAGGGCTGTTTGAATTCCTGTGATTGTAAGAGTTGACATGCTGTAAAGTTATTCAGTTAGTCCATCCATGATGTAAAATAATAAATCAATTCGTCCACCCATCACATTAACCTTTTCATCTCACATCATTTCTGTATTTTTCCGCCTTAAATTCCTTCAATATGCTGTTTAAGAAAGATGCTAAAAAAATCAGCTTACTACTTGTTGTACAAGTTGTTTTTATTATCCTTTTTGCGCAACCTGGTGTACCTGTGACCAAATGGACTTCTGATGGTAGCTCCTACTATGTGGTTGAAAAAAAGGAGATCGTGAAGATCGAATTGCCAACACAAAATAAAACAGTTTTCATCGGCCAAAAACAATTGATCACAAAAAATGGTGATACAATCGTTCCCCGCAGTTTTCAATTATCTGCGGATGGAAAACTTGCCCTGATCTATACAAATGCACAAAAAGTGTGGCGTTATCCTACCCGTGGTGA
>DATDCP010000359.1:0-2185 GCA_036524255.1 Chitinophagaceae bacterium | reverse complement strand
ATAATAACTACTCCAAAAGAAGCAGCAAAAGTAGCTAATTTTACCCCGAACTAAAGAAGGAGGTTGTATGGAAGAAGGTAAAAGACAAAAGCAAATTGCTGGCTTGTTAAACGAAGAGATCAACACCATTTTTCAAAAGCTCGGTTTGAGTATGATCGATGGTGGTATGGTTTCTATTTCATCAGTTAAAATAACCCCCGATCTGCTGGAAGCAAGATTTTATTTAAGCTTTTTCCAAGTAAAAGATGTAAAAGCAGCATTAAAAAAAATTGAAGATCGTCATCATGATATTAAAAAAGAGTTGGCAGCAAAAGTGCGGCATCAATTGCGTAATATACCTATATTGAAATTTTACCAGGATGATACGCTTGATCACGTTTTTAAGATGGAGGAACTGTTTAAGCAGATAAAAGGTCAACAGTCCACAGATGACAATCCACAGAAAGAAGAATAACTTTTAAAATTTAATTTTCAACCTTGAATTTTCTCTTTGCCTGGCGTTATTTCAAAGCAAAAAAATCTACCAACGCAATTAACATCATTGCGTGGATCAGTATTGTTGCTATGACCTTCGGTACTACGGCGCTGATCCTTATATTAAGTGTGTTCAATGGGTTTGAAGGAATGGTAAAATCATTGTACACCACTTTTTATACTGATCTGAAAATTTTTCCAACTCAAGGCAAAGTGCTCACGTTGACTTCCGAGCAATTAAAACAAATTCGTGGTGTTTCTGGTGTGACTAATCTTTCGTTGATTGCAGAAGAAAAAGGATTACTTCAAAATTCAGGGATCAACCGTGACAGCACGGAATATAATTTTCAACGAGCCGTAACAATAAAAGGTGTAGACGAAAATTATAAAGAGGTATCAGGAGTGCCCGGTAGTGTGGTGAGAGGTGAGTTTAGTACCGGTAATGATGAAATTCCTTATATGATACTTGGCGTTGGTGTAGAAGATGCGCTGCATATAGAAGCAGAAAAAAACTTATCACCATTAATGGCTTACCTCCCGAAAAGAGATTCATCAATATCAAATGATCCGCTTCAGAATGTAAGCGCCGATCCTGTAAATACTTCGGGTGTGTTTGTTATTCAGCAGGAGTTTGATTTTAATTATGCTATTACTAATCTTGGATTTGTAAAAAAACTACTTGGTCTTAAGGATAATGAGTATACAAGTGTAGAGATAGCAATAAATAAAGAAAATGATGCAGATGATGTAAAAGAAAACTTGCAACAACAACTGGGAAAAAATTATTTGGTGCAAACAAGATATGAGCAGAACCAGGGATTATATTCAATAATGACAGCAGAGAAATGGGTTATGTATGCCGTGCTGGTCCTTATTATGTGTGTTTTTTCATTTACTATTGTCAGTTCTCTTACCATGCTTGTTTTGGAAAAACAAAAGGACATCAGCATACTTCATGCACTTGGTGGCAATAATAATTTTATACAAAGGATATTTTTAAGTGAAGGTTTGCTGATCGGAATTTTCGGAGGTGTTGCTGGAATAACACTTGCCTTGGTCATTGCATGGCTGCAGGTAACTTATAAATTGATCCCACTGCAAGGAGGATCATTTCTAATTGACTATTATCCGGTAAAGTTGAAATGGCCTGACTTTGTATTAGTGGCCGTGACGGTTTTATTTATTGCATTACTTGCTTCGTGGATACCTGCGAGAAAAGCGGCTAAGCAAGAGTTTTCTTTGAGAAGTGAATAGAACCGGGATTAATTGGATTTATTTGAGATTAAGGGGAAATTATAGTTGATTCAATGAAGCAGCATTTCCCCGATTTCCTCATAATCCTTTTTAATCATGTGAATCGTGGTTCTCAATAATCCCCCAAAGTTTCAGGTAGTTGAGCCAGCGCTTTTGCAAGTTGCTCATCATTTGGTGCCACGCCATGCCAATTATGATCGTTTTCCATAAAATCAACCCCTTTGCTCATAATTGTATGCATCATAATAGCAATTGGCTTTCCTTTTCCAACCAAGGATTTTGCTTTTTCAAGAGTTGAAACGACTTCGTCCATATTATTCCCATTAGTCTCAAGTGTTGTCCAGCCAAACGCTTCAAACTTTTGCTTGATATTTCCAAGCCCCATTACTTTATCAGTTGGCCCATCTATCTGCTGCCCATTCCAATCGATGGTCGAAATGAGATTATCAACTTTATG
>DATDCP010000358.1:0-2449 GCA_036524255.1 Chitinophagaceae bacterium | reverse complement strand
TTCCTGTATTTTTTATTGATTTGATGAAAGGAAACAGTGAGTACTGAAATTCTGCCTAATTTAGCCTCCTCAATTTCTAAATTAAAAGTATATGCCAACAACAACATGTGAGATCTCCGGTAATGTTTACCAGTTAGATTATACCAAAATGAATTCCAGGAGAGGGATCTATTATTTTGGAAAGATACATAGTGAGCCTGTTACGGGCTTTGCTTTCACAGCACTAAACACTGGTGGTCATGAATTTGATGATAGCCGCGAACCGATGCCTAGACAAGAAGCAATTGTGAATGCGATCAAAAAGAGCGAAAACCCGTAACAAAGTTTACGATTCCAAAAATTCCCCCAGCCCATATTATTGAATACAATTATCATAAATTAGAGGTGATAAGCTCCATCTAGCAATTGCTTATTTAATTTATGAAAAGAATATTTATAGTAATACTTTTCTTATCGGGCTATTGTTATGGACAGGACCTGAAAAGTTTTTACAATGGCAATATTCAACTATTTTATGAAGAGCAAGGTAAGGGACCGGCTTTATACATTTTAACCGGTGGCCCCGGTGCACCACCCGAGGATCCATCTCACCGGATCATGGATAGCTTGAGATCTTTTTATACTTGTGTGCTTCTTCATCAAAGAGGTGCAGGCAGATCCAGGAATATTCCGATCAATGAAACAACCATCAATATTAAAAGTTATCTCCAGGATATTGAATTACTAAGAAAGAAAAGAAATGATAAGAAAATAACTTTGCTGGGAATATCCTGGGGTGGGTTGCTTGCCATGAATTATACTGTACTTTATCCTCAATATGTTTCAAATCTTGTTTTGATTTGCGCAGCACCACCTTCTTATAAACTTTGGGATGTACTTTTTGACAACCAATATACACGACGATCAACTGTGGAATTGGACTCAATGAAGGCTCTACAAAACATTTTCTCCGTTAAAACAGACCGGGAACTGGATTCATTAAAAAGAGTGAACCCCACAAGTGAAGAAGTAATTGCGTTCAAGAAATTTATCGCCATTCATGTACGGGCTATGCATTATGAACGCATGAAACTACCAGGTGACTTTGATGATTACTTTACAAACTTTAATTTTCAACCGATCCCATATATTGACAAAGAAGTAGTGAAAACAAAATGGGATATTACTGCTGACTTAAAAAAATTGAATGTACCGGCATTAATTATTTACGGGCGGCAAGATGACCAGGGTGAATCAACTTTTTATTTACAAAAAGAATGTCTTAAGAATAGCAAACTACATGTCATTGAAAAGTCCGGACATATTATTTGGGAAGATCAACCAGTTGAATTTTATAAAACCATCTTAAATTATTTAACCCCAGGGAGAAAATGAGTTTGTTTTTATCTCGTCATTTATTCCTTAGAACTAACTATTTTCACATTCTTAATTTTAATACATGCGATCGATACTTTTTATACTTATAGCAAGTACATCTGTTTTTTGCTCATCATCTAAACCAAAGCAGGAAAAAGTCCCGATCGTTGTAAATAAAAAAGAAATAACAACAGGAGCTCAACAAACAGACAAATACCTTCCGCTCCTCAAAGGAAAAAGAGTTGCCATCATGGCAAATCAAACAAGTGTGATCGGCAAAACACATCTAGTTGACAGTCTTAAAACCCTTGGAGTAAAAATTGTAAAAGTATTTGGCCCCGAACATGGTTTTCGTGGTAATGCAAGTGCCGGGGATAAGGTAGCTGATGAAATAGATCCTGTCTCTGGTATTCCTATAGTATCATTGTACGGTGCAAAAAACAAACCCACTAAAGAGGATCTTGCCGATGTAGATATATTGATCTACGACCTGCAGGATGTTGGTGTCCGGTTTTATACTAATATAAATGCACTGTCACGATTAATGGAAGCATGTTATGAGAATGGAAAGGAAATGCTGATCCTCGACCGGCCAAATCCAAATGCTTATTTAATTGATGGCCCTATACTTGACATGAAATACAAATCAGGTATCGGCATGTTCCCCATTCCAATGTCACACGGCTTAACAGTTGGTGAATTTGCACAAATGGCAAATGGCGAAGGCTGGTTAAAGGATAAAGTAAAATGTAAGATCAATATTATTCCTGTAGCTAATTATGATCACGACATGCCATACACATTACCTGTAAAACCCTCCCCTAATTTAAATACACAACAATCCATTTTGTTATATCCGTCAACTTGTATGTTCGAAGGTGTGTATGTTAATCATGGCCGCGGCACTATGTTTCCATTTACGGTACTTGGCAGTCCTGAGTTAAAAGGTAAGTATGAATTTTCTTATACGCCAACCGGTATAAAAGGAATGGCTGAAACACCCATATTCATGAATGAGGTTTGCTATGGATTGGACCTGCGTAATTATGATACTGAGCTATTGCGCAAATCGAAAAAGATAAACATCCAATGG
>DATDCP010000357.1:0-4831 GCA_036524255.1 Chitinophagaceae bacterium | reverse complement strand
TCTATTGATAAACAACTTTTCGTTTTTGACCAGATAAAAGAAAAAGGATTATCGGTTCGCCAGACTGAAGCATTGGTTCGTAATCTTTACAAAGATCCCGCCTATGGCGGGATTAAAAAACATACAAAAAGTAGTTTGCCCGACGGCTTTCAGCGAATTGAAGATAAATTAGCATCTCATTTCAGTACCCGGGTTAAAATGAAGCACAGTAAAGACAACAGCGGTTCCCTCACTTTTGAATATTATTCAATGGATGAGCTGAATAAAATTCTCGGGCAATTGAATGTTCCATTAGATTAAAAACCCCCTGTCCCCCTAAAGGGGTGACTTAGATAGTAACAACCTATTATTAACAATTCAATACTTATTTTTGAGTTTTAATTCTATGTATTTAGCTGCTGTACTACTATTGAGCTTCTGTTGTGTCACTCACTTGTACTGCAACAAGGCTATTCAGCAAATCAGAACTAACAGATGAAATTCTTTTACTTACTCATATCCTTATTTTTTTTAAGCAATGCTTACACACAGGTGCCTGCAGAAACTCCTTTAGCGGTCAATGATTCAGCAGCATCAAAAAAATCGAAGTCGGATACAACAAAGAAAAAAGTTTATGCCCCAAAGGTTGCAGCAAGGCGTTCAGCCCTAATACCAGGTTGGGGACAGGCGTACAATAAGAAATATTGGAAGATACCTATCGTCTATGGGGCACTTGGAGTCACTGGCTATATATTCGTTAATAACATAAAAATTTATAAAGAATATAAGTTTGCATACTCTGCAAGGATCAAAGCGCAACCTCCTGATTTGGATTCTACAGATTATGATCAGTTAGATAACATCTATAAAGTTCTTAGTCCGAATTCTATTCGCTCGGCAAGAGATGAATTCAGAAGATATGTAGATTATTCCGCATTGATATTTATATTACTCTGGGGTTTAAATGTTGTGGACGCAGCCGTTGATGCTCATTTAAAAAACTTTGATATAAGCCCTGATCTTTCTCTACAATTAAGACCCGGCTATAGTGAGCTTGCACAAACGAATGGCGTTAGTCTTGTATTGAAAATTGGAAAGTAATAAGTTGTAAGTTTTAGGTTATAAGTTTTGTCAACTTACCCGAAAACAATACAATACTTTTATCAGTTACCTTTGAGTTTTTACTTACCACTTATTACTTAAAACCTATAACTCACCAGATCATGAACATTGCCTTAATAGGATACGGCAAAATGGGAAAAGCGATCGAAGAAATTGCTTTGCAGCGTGGACATACCATTGTTTTAAAGATCGATGTTGATAATGCTGATCAGTTTACAAATGAAAACCTGGCTAAGGCTGATGTTGCAATTGAATTTACAGGGCCACATAGCGCATTTGATAATATAAAAAAGCTAATGCAATTTGGCACTGCTACAGTTTGCGGATCTACGGGTTGGTTGGAGAAATTAAATGAAATAGAAAATGACTGTAAAAAAAATAATGCAGCATTTTTATATGCCAGCAATTTCAGTGTGGGTGTAAATATTTTTTTTGAAGTGAATAAAAGACTTGCTTCTTTAATGAAGGATCACGAAGACTACGAGATCCAATTAACAGAGATACATCACACCGAAAAAAAAGATGCTCCAAGCGGCACTGCTATCACACTTGCCGAACAAGTGCTTGAAAATATTCCACGCAAAAAGAAATGGGCAAATAATATAAGTGATAACCCCGAAGAATTAGAAATACTAAGTGAACGTATTGACCCCGCTGCCGGCACTCATAAAGTAAAATACTCGTCCGGCATTGATGATATCGAGATCATTCATACAGCACATACTCGTAAGGGTTTTGCACTCGGTGCTGTGCTTGCTGCAGAATTTTTGAAAGGTAAGAAAGGGGTTTATGGAATGAAAGAGGTGCTGAATTTGTAACTTCCGGTAATGAAACCATTAATAAGCTTAAGCCCTTCCACAACTCGTACTCATTTCAAGCCGAGGAATAAAGCCGAGTTGTAATTCTTACATTCAACTTTTGTAACTTTATTCAACATCAGTTACTGACTGACGATTTTCAAATATCGCCACATAGCCAAGCCCTGGACATTGTCTGCAATTTATTAAAGCTAAAAAGCATGAGAAAAAGTCTTTTCATTTTTTGTCCCTTGCTGTTCGGAAGTATATGTGTGATACTTGTGAAAAGTAATAATAAAGCTTCTATTTCTGATCTGGAATACGAAACAAAAGTTTCAAATAGCATTGGTTGTGCTCCCGGCACAGATGAAAATGTCTATGCAGGCGAAGGTGGCAAGTTCATAACCGTTTTGCCGGGCTGGGGCAATCATTCGTACAGGATCACAACCCAAAACGATAGTGCTCAAATTTATTTCAACCAGGGATTAAGCATGTACTACAGTTATCATGCAAGAGAAGCAATCGCATCGTTTAAAGAAGCGGCAAAATTCGACAGCAGTTGCGCCATGGTATATTGGGGGCTGGCTTTGGCCATGGGGCCCTCTTATAATTTCGGCTATGGTTATAAGTGGAACAAACAGATACCTGGTGTAATTGAGATGATGAACCGTAACGCTGAACATGCGACGCCTAAAGAAAGAGATTTAATTCATGCTATGGGTAGACGGTATGATCTGGCTGATACTTCGAACAAAAAAAGAAATGAACTCAATATAAATTATGCCGCGGCATTGCAACCGCTTATTGCAAAATACCCGAATGATTTCGACATGAAGGCCTTGTATACCGATGCGGTGATGTTAATACATGCATGGGACTTTTGGAACAATGATGGTACACCCAAATCATGGACTCCCGAGCTGGTTCAACTTTGTAAAGACATACTGGAACACGATCCGCATCATCCTGCTGGCTTGCATTATTATATACATGTTACCGAAGCTTCCCGTAAGCCTGAAGTGGCATTGGCGAGTGCAGACTCATTGATAAAATTATTCCCGGGTGTGGCCCATATGGTACATATGTCAAGCCACGAATACGAACGCATGGGTTATTATGCAAAAGGAGTTATGGCTAATGAAGCGGCGGACAGAAGTCTTGCAGTATACGACTCATTGGCAAAAGGACTTTTTACGAGTGTTCATGTTCCTCATTATTATGCTGTAGACGCTTATTGTGCTTTAAGTGGGGCCATGTATAAAGAGGCCTTACCAAAAGCCATGGCCTGCCGTAACATGGTTAAGCCAACTCATGAAGATATATACCCGCAATACCAGTATATGTTTCCACTTTTTGCTATGATAAGAATGGGCAAATGGCAAGAAATTTTACTTGACGCCTCATCAATCAGCCCGAAGTGGACTTATGCCGGAATACTAAATGATTTTGCAAAAGGAATGGCCTATACAAAAACTGGTAATCATGCAGATGCTGAAAAACATCTTAAGCAACTCCAGGAAAAGAAGAAAGAGACTATTCTCCGGACCCGGTTCGCTCCTTATATGAGCAGCCCTTATGAGTGCACAATCGTTGCAGAAAATATTTTGATCGCTAATATTTTTTACAATCAGAAAAAATATGATAAGGCAATTACAGCAATTAAAAACGCTATCCTTGCAGAAGATAGCCTGATATACACGGAACCTAAAATATGGATGCTCCCGGCACGACAATATCTTGGCGCATTTCTATTAAAGCTGAACAAACCAAAAGAAGCGGAAAAAGTATATCGTGACGATCTGCTATGGAATCCCGGCAACGGATGGTCATTGTTAGGGTTGTATCAATCCCTGGAAGCACAAGGAAAAAGCCAGGAGTTAAAAAACATAAAAGCACTTTATATGCAATCCTTTTCGAAAGCAGATCAATTGCCTTCAGTATCCGCCTATTAAGAAATTTTACGCCTTTGTTGGTGTTCAAGTTTTAAATAGAATTCAAGAATAGTAAATCTCACCAACAACCGATACATTATTAGCTTCGGTTGTTGCGACGGATCACTTCATGATGGCAAACACAACTAGCTTACTTTTGCCATTATGCCCACAACAAAAATTTCCACTGCTAGTATTTTATCAAAATTAAAGATCAAGTCGCTTAATGAAATGCAGCTGGCTTCCATAGACGCCATTGATAAAAACAATAATGTACTGCTATTATCGGCTACCGGGTCAGGCAAAACATTGGCCTACCTTTTACCACTGATCAAACTATTAAACCCGGCAAATACAAACACACAAGCCATTATCATTGTACCATCCCGCGAACTGGCTTTGCAGATCGAATCTGTTTTTAAAAATATGGGCACTGACCTTAAAGTAACCTGTTGCTATGGCGGGCACAAAAGAGAAACAGAAGAGAATAACCTGAAGCAGCCCCCGGCATTACTGATAGGTACACCCGGCAGATTAGCTGATCATATAAGAAGAGGAAATATCACGACTGATACAATTGAAACATTGGTACTGGATGAATTTGACAAATCATTAGAACTGGGTTTCCAGGATGAGATGTCTTTTATAATAGGTTCCTTAAGATCATTAACAAAAAAAATATTGATCTCGGCTACCGAAGCATTGGAAATTCCTGGCTTTATAAATACAGACAACCTGGTCAAGCTGGATTTTCAAAATGATAAGGATGCGGATACAGGACTTGCGGTTAAGATATTAATGAGTGATGGAAAAGATAAATTAGAAACACTTTTCCGGTTGATCTGTATGCTGGGTAACCGCTCCACAATAGTTTTCTGCAATCACCGCGAATCAGTAGAACGAACCAGCAAATGGCTGAAAGAAAAAGATATTGTCAATGTGTTTTATCATGGAGCCATGGAACAACAGGAAAGAGATGCTGCCCTGTGTAAATTCAGAAAT
>DATDCP010000356.1:0-6200 GCA_036524255.1 Chitinophagaceae bacterium | reverse complement strand
CCATCGCCTGCGCCGGTACAATCCACAATTTCAATCTCAGGGGCATGAAGAGTTATCGATCTTTCTTTATTATAAATAGCAGAGCCAAGTTTACCATTATGCAACCAAACATTCTCCACTCCTTTATTGATCAATTCTTCTATTTGATGTTGAGTGAATAATGCTTTTTCTGAACACAAGACTGGTAACTCATCTTCGTTTGGAGTAACAAGATAAAGTCCGCTGAGATTAACATCTTTGAATTTTCTTGCAGGTGGAACAGAAACTGGCTCCAGTATAAGTGGAATACCTGTTTCATTAGTAAAAGCAAGCAGCCATTCGCCAGCGTCGACAGAAATATTTGCATCAGCCAGTAAGTAAGAAGCGGTTTGCAATAAAGCCTTATGTTTTTCTAAGTGCTGAGAGGTTATCAGGCTTGTTGCGGTGTTGGTTAGAAATCCAGTGAACAACGAAGCATCAAGGTTCAGAATGGCTGTATATTTTCCCGAAAGACCTTCTTTGGTTATTGATGCATCAAGCTTAACACCTGCATTAATGCAGGATTGTTTCAGCCAATCACCATCACTGTCATTACCAAAAACACTGATCAGTTGTACATCCACTCCAAGCAATACTAATTGATGGGCTATGTTCCGGCTTACACCTCCGGCACTTTTAGTTACTGATGCTGGCACAGTAGACCCCATGATCATTTCCTCTTTCATATGAAAGAGCTCATCAACAAAAGCTGCACCGATACAAATGACGGGTTTTGGCATTGTGCAAATGTAAGAGCACCAATTTATAGTTGACTCAAAGATTTATTGTAAGCTCGGGATTTTCTCTTCTACTTCTTTCAATAGTGATCTGTATTCTCCGGGCAGTATGGTGTTTTTGGAAGTAGCATCGTAATAAGGAATCATACGTTGATAAAATCCTTGGAGCAATTTTGCATCAGCCAAATTATTTATTCGTCTATTGATATAGTGGAGATATTCGACTATAAATTTTTCATAAGTACCAGTTACGTTTACTTCTTCAAATGATTTGATCAGGGGCCCAAGTTTATTATCAAGCTTGTGATACTCACCTGCAATGCCTGCTTTCATCGAATTTGCTGATGTGTAACTTGGTAAAATTTGAAGGGCTTTGTCAAAATAAGGCTTTAGGGAATCAAGAACTGCTCTTTTTCTTGTAGCTCCCGCATCTTTGGGTAAGGTCAGATAATCTTTTTCCCAGATAAGTACACCATAAAAAAGATTAGCTCTTGCACTATTATACGAAACTTTTATTGCGGCCTTATTAAGTGTCTCATTAGTCTTCCAGTCGGGAATTCGTAAGTAAGAAAGTATTAAAAAGGCGATCACACCAATAACTAAGATCACATTTCCTAAAATTCTCTTATTCTGATCAGCATTTATTCTTTCTATCAAAATCCAGCTTAACGCAATACAAAAGCCAAGTGAAGCATGGTAAAGAAAACGTTCATTCATGAAAGTACCAACCGAGATAAATAAATTACTCACAATACTTAAAGTGATAAAATAGAAAGCTATGCAGTAAGAAAGAACAGACTTCCTTTTCCAGGTGAAAACTATATACATCAACAACCCCAGGTTAAGAATGAGTGAGAAGATCGACTGCCAATCAGACCAGTGCATGATGGGAATATGATAAGGATAATAGTCATGTGTCAGTGGATAAGGATAAATTAACAGCTTAAGATACATGAGAAGTGTGTAAAATATTGTTGCCGTCTTTTCACTAAGACTCATTCCATAAAATGGATTGTTCATCAGGTTGGTTATTTCAGAACCTGAGAACATATATCCCAATACTGCATAGCGAATAATAAGATATATTAAAGTGACAACTAAAAGTGGTAACGTAAGTTTTATTTTGTCGCTTGCAGTTGAATCTGTAAAGAAGTAAGCAGTTATCGGAACTATTGCAAGAAAAGTGACGAGGTTTTCTTTAGAAAAGATTCCCAACAAAAAACAAATAGCCGAATAAATAAGATACCTGCTCTTCTTCTCCTGCAGCCATTTTAAAGAAAAATAAAGAACAGCCAGTTCGGCGATAAATGCAAAAATTTCATCACGGCCCTTTACGTTCGCTACAACTTCTACATGCAAAGGATGAGCTATAAACAATGCAGCAGCAGCAAAGGGCACGTTGATAAATAAATTCGAATTCCGTGGAAAGAGTATTAGTAATACCCGGTAAAGAAATATTCCTGTTAATGTATAAAGAAAGATATTGATGAGATGACTAACCGATGCACTGCCTCCTGTTATACTTTTTTCCAGGGCAAAACTAGCTATGCTTAAAGGACGATAACGACCACCCTCAACTAGTTCTTTTTGTTCGCCAAGGCTACCCTTGAAACTTTCGTTGCCAAATATTTCAGGTATGCCTGAAATTCCTTTTTGTGTGAATTTGTTTTTTTCGATCACTAGTCTATCATCCAGCGCATATTTGAAGCTGAAGGTTTGACCATATAAACCAATCGCTAATATGATCAAAACGACGAGTTGTTTCCAGTGATCAATAAAGAATTTATTACCAGGATCAATTTTGTTCACTGATCTAAACCTCTTTTGAGATTCAGGATCTTTAACTTGTGAGCTAGTATTTTCTGCTTTCTTTTTGTATTTAATCTTTTGCTTTTTTGACATATGATCAATACTTTAATATTGAGTCACTAAGCACATTATTTGGAATTCAAAAATAAAAAAGATGACCCAAAGGATCACCTTTTGATATAATGCAAAAAAACTAACTAAGCATATTCTTCCTTAGCATGTTTTGCATGCTCATCGATCAATCGTCTTTGTATCTCAAAAGGAACTGGAGCATATTCTAAAAATCCACTTTTGAATTTAGCCCTTCCCTGTGTGATCGATCGAAGGGATGATGAATAGCCATCCATTTCAGCCAATGGAACTCTTGCAATTACTTTTTGAAAATGTCCTTCACTATCTATTCCTTCTACTATTGCACGACGGCTTTGCAGATCACCCATCACAGAACCAGTTAAGTCATCCGGACAAAGCACTTCAACTTTATAGATTGGTTCCAGTATTTGTGGATCAGCCTGCTGAAATGCCTGGCGAAACGCTTGCAAACCTGCTATCTTAAATGAAATATCATTGCTGTCAACAGGATGCATCGTTCCATCATATACACATACACGAATGTCACGGGCATATGAGCCGGTAAGAGGGCCGTTATGCATTTTTTCCATTACACCTTTTAAAATAGATGGTAAAAATCTTGTATCAATAGCGCCACCAACTATACAATTATAGAAAACAAGTTTGCCACCCCAATCAAGATCATATGTATCACGACCTCTTATATTCAGGTCTTTTGGATCAGCCAATCCCTCATGCCATGGTTCAATACGCATATACACTTCACCGAACTGACCGGCGCCGCCACTTTGTTTTTTATGACGATAACTTGCATCTGACATTTTGCGAATTGTTTCCCTGTAAGCAATTCTTGGTTTTACAAATTTCACTTCCACTTTGTGACTATGTTCTATTTTCCATTTTGCAACAGCCAAATGCATATCTCCCTGGCAATGGATCAATGTTTGTTTTAATTCAGGAGAAACCTCAACAATTAATGTTGGGTCTTCTTCTCTCAGTTGATGCAATGCCTGGGAAAGTTTTTCTTCTTCACCTTTTTTCAAAGGTTCTATAGCAACGGTCATATTCGGAGACGGGAACTCTATCGAAGGCAATTCATAATTCTTGCCTCTTGCATGTAATGTGTTATTGGTATGCGTGTTTTTTAGTTTTAATGTAGCGCCAATATCCCCGGCTACCAATTCATTAATGGGCATTCTTTTATTTCCTTCAACCAAAAAAAGTTGGGTTATCTTTTCTGTTACATTGGTACTTTCATTTTCCAGTTCCATTCCGCTTTTTACCGTACCGGAATAAACTTTAAAAAAAGATAATTCTCCAACATGCGGTTCGCTGATCGTTTTATAAATAAAGGCACATACAGGACCACTTGCTTCACAGGAAATTTTGTCGCCACTCCTGGTTAATTGCGGCGGCATCTCATTAGCGCTGGGACACACATTGTCAATAAAACCCATCAAACGGCCACTACCCATGTTTCTTTCACCGGATAAGCAAAACAATGGAAACAGATCATGATTGATCATTGCTTTTTTTAATCCCATCTTCATTTCATCTTCCATCAGCTCTCCTTTGTCAAAATATGTTTCCATCAGGCTTTCATCATTACTGGCAATAGCCTCTATTAACTCTTTGTGCAAATCTTCTGCCTTTGCTTTTTCTGAATCGGGAATAGGGAGTTTTTCTGGTTTGCCACCGGTATCTTTAAATTTATACATGGTCATCCGCAATACATCAACTATTTCATGAAACCCGGCACCTGTTTGCAATGGATATTGCACGACTACAACTTTACTTCCAAAATGTGATTTTGCTTCCCGAACTGTTCTTTCATAATCAGCATTATCGTCATCTAATTTATTTACTGCAAAGATCATCGGTGTTTTAAATTTCTCCGTGTATTCCCAGATGATATCTGTTCCCACTTCTACACCCATTACAGCATTTAAAAGCATAACCCCGGTATCCGCGACTCTTAGTGCAGAAATCACTTCACCAACAAAATCATCATAGCCCGGAGTATCGATCACATTTATTTTATAGCCTCGCCATTTTGTGTGCATGAGCTTGCTAAAAATAGAATTACCACGTTCTTGTTCAAGCTCGTGGTAATCTCCTGTAGTGTTTCGTTCGGCTATGCTGCCGCGGCGGGTAATTATTCCCGCTTCAAAGAGCATGCATTCCGCTAATGTGGTCTTACCGGAGCCAGCGTGGCCCAGCAAGACAATATTTTTTACGTGTGAGGTATCAAATTCTGCCATGGCAAGTGTTTTTAGTTGTTTATAATCGGTTCTTCAGAGGTGGAGTATCCGAGGAGACGGGACGATAAGTTTTTATTCCTGAAGACAAGTTCAGGATAAATATTTTTATCAGTTGAACTTATAAAAACTGATGAGCTCTTAACCTTTTTATTTATGACGTTCGATGAATAAAGTCGCCAAATTCTTCTCGTAGATTCTTGATTGTACTGTCGAGTGATTGATATTCTTCAAAAAGCCTTTCATGTTCTGCGATCGTATCTTCTGCTAATTGGCCGCTGTTAGCGGAAGTTTCAAATTGTACACGACGATCATGAGATTTGATAGATTGTTTCAGATCGTGAACATTGATCAATTGAATGTGAAACTGGTTGTGATAATGTTCTACGTCATGCAGCTGGTCTCGGGTAAGATTTTGAGCTGCGGTTTGTTGAAGTTGTTTTTTTAATTGGTTTAAATCATCGCGGCAGGAACGCAACGAATCCCTCCAGGTATTGCATTCCCCAGAGAGCTGTGAGATGTCAACTGTAACCATGGGATTTTAATTTAAAGGTGAAAAAAAAGCAACCGTCCGAAATTTTCCGTGGCGGAAATGTATCTATATAAATTTAAGCCAGTTTATGGATAAAGTCAAGATTATTTTTAAACAAAAATGGACAGGTTATCCAGCCCCATATGATCTTTTGAAACAAGTATGACTAAGTGCTTCCTTTTTTTCGTTGTGAACCAATAGGATGGATAAATAGGGAAAAACCTATTTTATCTTGTAAGTTATTATTAGACCGAAGGGTATCATAACATTGGGTTCATCCTCATCCATGGTTCCTAACCCATCCTCATGTGTTGGAGGTCTTACAAATGAACCACCAGGGGGAATTCCTTTTTCGTGGAAATCAAAAAACGAAACACCAATACCAGTGTATAGTTCAAGTTTCCAATTTTCATTACTCTTTCTTATCGGGCCAGTAAATCCAAATTTTATCGCCCCTCCTGCTTCTTTTTTTATTTCGGTGTATTCCTGTAAAGTATAATAATCACAATTCCCACCTATACAGTTTACCCCAAACTCATTAGTTGATTTTGTACTTGTGTATCCAAAAACAAGTTCAGGAGCAATGAAAATATTTTGGATATGATAACGAATATCTGTTTTTACACGAACACCCAAAGGCTTCCTTGGACCCGTACTGTTCATCGGGGATTGTACAGCATAAAAAATAAACTTTGGATCTAGGGTGGCAGACCATTTTTGGTGCCACCTGTAATTCACGCCAATCATAATACCCGCATCTCTTTGTAAAAATGA
>DATDCP010000355.1:0-4935 GCA_036524255.1 Chitinophagaceae bacterium | reverse complement strand
GCCCGCATGTGATGTACCTAAACCAACCTCATCTTCGGCGCAGATCATTCCATAGCTTTCTACATTCCTGATCTTTGCCACTTTCATTGTAAGCGGCTCATTCTTTACCGGGTAAATAGTTGTTCCCACTTTTGCGACAATAACTTTTTGACCAGCCTCAACATTTGGTGCCCCACAAACAATTTGCAAAGGCTCGCCATTTCCTACACTAACTTTTGTAAGTGTAAGTTTGTCTGCATTCGGATGTTTTTCGGTGGAAAGAACTTCGCCGATTACGAGACCTTTTAATCCACCTTTTACTTCTTCAAATTTTTCAAAACTTTCCACTTCCAATCCGATAGAAGTGAGAATGCGAGCTAATCTTTCAGGTTCGACCGTAACAGGTAAATATTCACTCAGCCATTTATAAGAGATAGTCATGTATTCAATTTCTTTTCTGGTACGGACAAAGATAATTGATTGAAGTCACAAGAAATTTTTACACGATTGGGTATAATTTTTATGTAAATGCCAAAATATTTTTTCTAAATTACAGATGGTGTTTATAAAACCGATGTGGAAAAGCTTGTGAAGTTTTCGTTAGGAAAGAAAAGTTTTTTTTGTCTGCATTTGACTTTTATATTCGCCGTCTGACTGAGGGATAACGTTTCGAACCAAACCAACTAATTCAGTGAAATAAGGCTGGAAAAACTAACCCAAAAGTCATTGGTGTGAAATCAATGGTTTAAATTTTTATCGCCCTAATTCAACGATGGAACTTACTAATCTCAACAAGGATCGCAAACAAAGAAGAAAGACAACATCCGACCTAAGCAGTTTGGTTTATGGTAAAATACCACCACAGGCAAAAGATCTTGAAGAAGCAGTTCTCGGTGCGATAATGCTTGAAAAAAATGCATTTGATGTTGTTATTGAAATTTTAAAGCCCGAATGTTTTTATGTAGATGCACACCAGCGCATTTATCGTGCTATGCAAGGGCTGGCGCAAAAGAACAAGCCCATCGATATTCTTACAGTTGTGGAAGAATTGAAAACCCGTGAAGAATTGGACATGGTAGGTGGTCCTTATTATGTTACTAAACTTACTAATGCAGTTGTTTCCTCTGCGCATATTGAGACACATGCAAGAATTATCCTTCAAAAATTTATTCAAAGAGAACTGATACGTGTAAGCGGAGAAATTATTGGTGATGCTTACGAGGATTCAACAGATGTTTTTGATCTGCTGGATGATGCGGAAAGCAAACTGTTTGAAATTACCAGTAATCACCTTCGCAAAAATTTTGATACCATTGATTCTGTTTTGGTAAAAACAATTCAGCGTATTGAAGACCTCCGTCATAAAAATGAGGATGTATCTGGTGTGCCGAGTGGATATGCCTCTCTTGACAGAATTACTTATGGCTGGCAGAATACTGATCTGATCATTCTTGCTGCAAGACCTTCTGTTGGTAAAACAGCATTTGCATTGAACCTGGCAAGAAATGCGGCATTACATGCAAGCAAACCAACACCCATCGCTTTCTTTTCTTTGGAAATGAGTGCTGGACAATTGGTGCAACGTATCTTGGCTGCTGAAAGTGAAATATGGCTGGAGAAAATTGCCCGTGGTAAATTAGAAGAGCATGAAATGAAACAATTGTATGCACGGGGTATTCAGCGTTTGGCAAAAGCCCCGATATTTATTGATGATACTCCTGCATTGAACATTTTTGAATTAAGAGCAAAATGCCGTCGATTAAAAAATAAGCATAATATCGGGTTAGTGTTGATCGATTATTTGCAATTGATGAGTGGAACAAGTGATAACAAGAATTCCAATCGTGAACAGGAGATCAGCAATATTTCAAGAAACCTGAAAGCATTGGCGAAGGAATTGAATATCCCGATCGTTGCGCTTTCACAGTTAAGTCGTGAAGTAGAAAAAAGAAAAGAAGGAGCAAAAATCCCGCAACTGAGTGACCTGCGTGAATCAGGTGCAATCGAGCAAGATGCTGATATGGTTATGTTCCTTTATCGTCCCGAGTATTATGATATAACCGCAAATGAAATGGGGGAGAGCAATAAAGGTGAAACTCATATAAGAATTGCAAAGCATAGAAATGGCGCATTGGATACTATAAAACTGAAAGCACTTTTACATATTCAAAAATTTGTGGAAGATGATGGAAGTGGAATGGGCGGGCTTGGTTTGCCAACAGGAAGCTGGAAGCCGGTACCTGATGATGGTGCGGGAAGCGGCGACGCTAAGTTATTTATACAGGCAGGTAGCAAAATGAATGATCTTCCGTATAATGAAGATGAAGAGACGCCATTCTAATTTTAGATTGCAGATTTAAGATTTTAGATTTGTCCGGAAAGTTCTCCGGACTTTTTATTTTTAGTCAATGACGTTACCTTTTTTTTATATCAATGAATATAATACTTCCCAAAAGGAAATTGTATTGGATGAAGATACATCCCGACATATGGTGCAAGTGTTAAGGATGAAGGAAGGAGAGATGTTGAATCTAACTGATGGCAAAGGAAGTTTGATTACCGCTGAAATTGCTGATGCTCATAAAAAGCATTGTTCAGTAAGGATCATCGATACACGGCATACAACACACAACTCACGAAAAGTTACTATTGCAATCTCCTTATTGAAGAACACAAGCCGTTTCGAATGGTTTTTGGAGAAAGCAACGGAGATCGGTGTTTCAGAGATCATTCCTTTAATATGTGAAAGAACAGAAAAACAAAAGTTTCGTTACGATAGAATGAAAGGAATTTGTATCAGTGCGATGTTGCAATCTCAACAGTGCTGGTTACCTGAGTTACATGAACCTGTGCTATTTGGTGATTTGGTGATGAGACGATTTGATGATCATAGAAAAATGATTGCTCATTGTTTGGAAGAAGACAAAGCTGCATTATCCGACCTCCAAATTTCCAAATTATCAAATCAGCTAATTGTAATAGGCCCTGAAGGAGATTTTACAAAAAAAGAAATAGAACTTGCCTTACAAAACAATTTTATCCCGGTAAGTTTAGGTGAAACGAGACTTCGAACCGAAACTGCCGGAGTGGTGGCTGCTACAATGTTGAAATTTTCTTCCTGATATTTCTGTCAAGAATCAGCACCAGAAATCATTATATTTTAAATGTTTCGGTGAATGCAGAATCTTATTCTTAACGGAGCTTTATTTTGCCATATCGGAATAATTTTCCCCTTCATTTTTTAATACTGGCTCATTTAATTCTACAACGTGAGCTCTTTTCCTAGCTGCCCTGCTTAGCATGGCCATGTTCAGCATTTCAACGATAAAAGAAAATGCCATTCCGAAATAAATATAATTTTTGAGATGTAGCTGCTCTGCTTGTTCATGATCCCAGCCTTCCATAACAAGACTTAGACCAATCATTACCAGGAATGAAAGTGCCAGCATTTTAATAGTTGGATGTTTATGTACAAACGAAGAAATAGCAGGACTAAATAAGAACATTACGATCATAGCAACGACTACCGCGGCGATCATGATCTCAATATGTTTGGCTGTACCACCAGCAGTAATAACACTGTCAAAAGAAAATACAGCATCTATCAGCAAAATTTGAAAAATGGCCTGCGACAAGGAAATACCTTTTCTGCCCTTTATTTCTATATTAGGATCTTCTCCTTCGAGCTTTCCATGTATTTCCTTTACAGATTTATATATAAGGAATAATCCGCCTAATAACATAATAAGGCTGGCCAGATCAAAACCTTTTCCAAACCAACTTTCCGGAATTATATATTTCCCTTTTTGTGCAAGCAGCCAACCTAAGGCCATTAGTAAAAGACTTCTTGAAATAATACCGGTTATCATCCAGATCCGGCGAGCCCTTTTCTGATCCTTATCAGCTTTCAAGCGGTTCATAATAAGACTTACAAAAATGACATTGTCAATACCCAACACCACCTCCAGTATTACAAGAATGACAAAACTGATGATGCTTTCCGATGTAAATAAATGTTCCATGTTTTCAATTATTATATAGATGTCTGCAAATTTTCTTCGCTATTCCCGGTCCTTCATAAATAAAACCTGTCCAAACCTGTACCAATAGTGCGCCAGCGTCAAATTTTTCTTTTGCATCTGCACCGGTAAAAATTCCACCACTTGCAATGATCGGGATCTCACCTTTTGTTTTTTCAAAAATATATTTTACAACATCCGTTGATCTTTTTTGCAAAGGTTTTCCGCTTAATCCCCCGGTTTCAATTGTTCCTATCCTTAGTTCATGTTCCAGTCCTTCACGATCTATGGTTGTATTTGTCGCAACAAGGCCATCTAATTTTATTTCCAATGCAAGATCAGTTACATCATCCAATTGTTCTTGTGTAAGATCCGGAGCTATTTTTAATAAGATCGGCTTGGCAACTGCTTTGCCATTATTGATCATTTGCAAATGCCTGAGAATTTTTCTCAATGATTCTTTTTCCTGGAGTTCCCTTAGGCCTGGAGTATTTGGTGAACTTACATTCACGACGAAATAATCAACATAGTGGTGCAGTTCTTTAAAACAAATTTCATAATCCTTCCATGCGTCTTCATTGGGTGTGGTCTTGTTCTTACCGATGTTACCACCGATAATGAGTCGTTGGCTGTTGACTTTGGACTGTTGACTATGGACTGTTGACTGCCATTGACGAAGTCTTTCTGCGATCACCTTCACGCCATCATTGTTAAATCCCATTCGATTAATAAGTGCTTTATCTTTTGATAATCGAAAAAGTCTTGGTTTGTCATTACCCACCTGCGGTAATGGCGTTACTGTTCCTATTTCAACGAAACCAAAGCCAAGTGTTTCCAGTTCCCTTAAATACCTGGCGTTCTTATCAAAGCCGGCGCCGAGACCGACAGGGTTTTCAAATTTTAGATTTAAGATCTCGGATTTTAGATTTTCGTTTGA
>DATDCP010000354.1:0-12488 GCA_036524255.1 Chitinophagaceae bacterium | reverse complement strand
GACTTCAGGATGTTGTACGATCTCGGCGTTAACGGAATTAGAGATAAGGCAATATTTTTTTGCTTTTTCCATTGCCACTTTTGCTCTTTCCACATCAGCATCATTGCCCACTAATGCCTTCGGATAGATGTGTATATAGGTGAATTTATATTTACCATCTACTATTTCTACCTGGCCAGTGGCCGTGCATTCAAAGCCTGTATTTTCAATTTTCATTTTATTTACAAATGACAGGTAAGTGCTCATAAAGCAACTTGTAATTGAACTGAGAAATAAATGCTCAGGACTCCATTCACCTTCCGGGCCGCCGAATTCCGGTGGTGTGGATACCGAAATGGATTTTAAAGAAGGAGAGCCCACAATTCCGAGTTTATCACCTGCCCAATAAAGCTCTGTTGTAAATATGATTGGCTTATTACTTTTTAATGACATAATAGAATTCTTTAGATCAAAACTACTATGTTGCCCAGCCTTTAATAATGATTTATATCAAAGTAAAATATGATTTGGAGCGTAGGAGTCAAAAAGATCAAAAACCTTTATCCTGCAATAATTCTTGTTCCATTTTGATTGCTTTAGGAAAAAGAATATTGCTTTCAAGGTGGATATGTTGTACAAGATCTTTGTCCAGTTCATTTAGTTTGGCAAAAGTTACTTTATGCGTTATGCATGCGTTAACAGGTGGAGTATAATTATTGGTTGTCGTTCTTAGGTGATGGAGGCTAGAGCCTGTTGTTTCATGTTCTTTTAACATCACTTCTTCAAGGGGTTTCCGTAATGTTCTTATTAAAAGTCGTGCATATGATTCACGATGCTTGTGAGCATGATAGATCTGCTTGATGTATGGAAAAAAAATTTCTTCCTCCATTTTCATGTGTGGAGGTATCTCTTTCATGAACCGGGATATAACTACTTCAAGAATTGCCAGTTCAGGATATTTTTTTAAGTGACCATCCAGAAATTTTTTTATTTGCTCATTTACTTCAGGTAAGGCCTTTTTCAGGTAACGATGATGGACATTCAGAACATAATCGGTTAAAAAATCAATATCCCAGCTATTAAAATCAATTGCGGCATTGGAAGACGATTGACTGACAATATTCTGGAGTTCATCTAATATAATTTCAACTTCCAGGTTTTTATTTTTGCAAACTATGTCTAGCGGCCATTTGCCACCACAACAAAAATCAATATCATATTTTCTAAATACATCTGCCGTACGGAAATCGTGAGTTACAATATCTGTTACAAAAGAAGAAGGGTCTATTTTATAAATATTTGAATACATACGCATACCGGTTTCCATCGATCACTATCAATATTAAAAAGATAAACAAAAGGAAAACATGATTTTCATCATCAAAAAATTAATCAATTAACGGCGAGACTTTTCAAAAGTTCACTTTTACTGTCTTTCAGCAGATCTCCAAAAGTGTTCTTACTGAAAATAGTTAAATAATTTTTTTTCACATCTTCCATTTCATAATGAAACGGACACGGATTTAGTCCATTGCAATGTTTAAAATTCAGAACACACATACTAAACTGTTCCATACCATCCGTTATCTCGACTAACTTTATTACAGGCGTATTCAGTGTTTCACCTGTAAGAGCAAATCCTCCATAAGGACCTTTTGTAGATTTTAAGAGGCCCGCCTTAACGATTTGCTGCATGATCTTTCCCAGGAAATGTTTGGGCACGGAGAGCTTCGTTGCGATCTCGTCGATCTGAACTTTTTGCTTTTCATCCTGCATGACTGCTATATATAATATGCCCCGCAAAGCATATCCAAACGACTTGGATAGAAACATGAAAAATTTTTTTCAAAAATAACCTGGCTGCTTTTGTGTGCAGGTGATTAAACTCATCTCTTTTTTTGACACATATCATATTAGCCCGGTTTGCGGACAAATATTTTTGTGACATAAAAGATGTACGTATCTTATGATATTCACTAACATTAAAACTCTCATCAAATGAAACGGAAATCATTTTTAGCTACTGCGCTTCTTATTTCAGGTTCATTGTATTTTATAGCCTGTAATAATGAAGAAAAATCGAAAGAAGAAACCACAACCCAGCAGCCAGCAGCTGATCAGCCCGAAGTTCACGGCACTGAAGTTAAACCAGGGGATGTGACCCTAACAACTCCTTTGAACCAGGAATGGGTGAAAGCAGGAAAAAGCACATATGAACTTAAATGTCAGAGCTGCCATAAGCTAACTGATGAAAGACTGGTAGGTCCCGGTTGGGCTGGAGTTACTACAAAACGTGAGCCCCATTGGATCATGAATATGATCACAAATGTGGAAATGATGCTGGAGACTGATCCGGAAGCGCAAAAATTACTGGAGCAATGTATGGTGCGTATGCCTAACCAAAACATCAGCAAAGAACAGGCACGTGAGGTGATAGAATTTATGCGATCTAATGATGGAGTTAAATAGAAAATGACAACTAGTTTTTATACTGCGACCTTTCTTTTCATTTAAATAATACCAATATGAAATTTAATTACTTCAAAACCTATGTGGTTTTGATAATGGCCACTGTTTGCCTAGTATCAATGCAAAGTTGTAAACCCAAAACTGCTCAGTCGGCGGCAAGTGGCGACGCTTCAAAGTCTTTTGTTGCACCTGGTAAATATGACGAATTTTATAACATTGTCTCCGGCGGATTTAACGGACAAGTAGCAGTCTATGGCATTCCATCAGGTCGATTATTTCGTATAATACCTGTCTTTTCTCAATCGCCCGAAAGCGGCTATGGATTTAGTGAAGAAACAAAGCCAATGTTAAACACCTCTCATGGTTTTGTACCATGGGATGATCAGCACCATATTGCTCTTTCACAAACCAAAGGAGAACATGACGGTCGATGGGCTTTTGCGAATGGTAACAACACACCACGCATAGCACGGATAGATTTGACGACGTTCCGAACTTCAGAAATATTGGAAATACCTAATAGTGCAGGTAATCATGCTTCACCTTTTATTACAGAAAATTCAGAATACGTAGTGGCGGCAACCCGTTTCAGCATTCCGCTTGATGATCAGAATGGCGATGTTCCCATCAATACTTACAAACAGAATTTCAAAGGATCAATAAGTTTTATATCTATCGATCAAGCGTCGGGAGAAATGAATATTGCGTTCCAGATCCGTACTCCGGGAGTGAACTTTGACCTGTCCCGTGCAGGCAAAGGCAAATCTCATGGTTGGTTCTTTTTCAGTTGCTATAATTCTGAAAAAGCCAACACACTACTGGAACAAAATGCCTCTGCTAAGGATAAAGACTTTGTGCTGGCTGTGAACTGGAAAAAAGCAGAAGAATATGTAAAAGCTGGCAAAGCGAAAAAGCAATCCGTAAAATATGCACACAATGTATATAATGAAAACACTCATACAGCTACTTCTATGATAAAGACAGAAATCGTCATATTAGATCCTGCCGATTGTCCGGATATGATGTACATGATCCCTTGTCCAAAATCACCGCATGGAACAGATGTAGACCCTACCGGTGAATATATAGTGGCTTCAGGCAAGCTTGCGGCAAGTATTCCTGTGTTCTCATTTACAAAACTTCAAAAAGCAATTGCCGATAAAGCTTTTGATGGCGAATATGATGGCATTACCGTTATTAAATATGAAGCTGCGTTACATGGAGAAGTAGTCAAACCAGGGTTAGGACCTTTGCATACAGAATTTGATGGAAAAGGGTTTGCTTATACTTCTATGTTTCTTTCTTCTGAAATAGTAAAATGGAGATTAAGCGATCTTCAGGTGCTTGACCGTGTACCTACCTATTATGCTATTGGTCATTTATCTGTGCCTGGTGGCCCAACAGCAAAACCTCATGGCAAGTATATGATCGCTTACAATAAGATGACTAAAGATCGTTATCTGCCAACCGGGCCAGAGCTGACACAAAGTGCCCAGTTATATGATATCAGCGGAGAAAAAATGAAATTAATTCTCGACTTTCCTACAACCGGCGAGCCGCACTATGCCGAAGCGATACCCGCCGTTTTGATACAAGGTAAGCAAAGAAAAATATACAAAATTGAAGAGAACTCACATGCCTATGTTTCCATGGGCGAAGGCAAGGCTAAAGTAGAACGCAACGGCAACCAGGTGCATGTATGGATGACGGCTATCCGCTCTCACCTGACACCGGATAATATTGAGGGAGTCAAAGTAGGTGATGAAGTGTATTTCCATGTTACAAACCTTGAGCAGGATTGGGATGTGCCACACGGGTTTGCTATAAAAGGAGCTAATAATGCTGAAATTTTAATAATGCCTGGCGAAACACAATCACTTAAATGGGTGGCCGACAGAACTGGTATATTCCCTTTTTATTGTACCGATTTTTGTTCTGCACTTCACCAGGAGATGTCTGGTTATTTAAGAGTGTCCCCTGCCGGTTCCAATGTAGCTTTGCATTTTAGTACGGGTACTAATAAGCCTGCTGTAACTGCAGATACAGTAAAAACAAGTGGAGGTATTTCTAAAAATTAAGAGGAGTATGATTTGTAAAAGTATTCACTTTGAGCATGTGTCCGGGACATCGCAAGTCCCGGATGCTTTTTAAAAGAAGAGGTTATGAAAAAGATGGGCAATACTTCCCGGATTATAATAGCGATTGGGTCTTTAGCACTGATCATCATGTTCTTTGTACCGGCATGGTCTATTTACCTGATTGCTCCGCAATATCCTGAAGGGTTATCTATGCAGATCTGGTTAAATAAAATTACCGGACAGGTAGAAATAATCAATGGTTTGAATCACTATATCGGAATGAAGCATATTAAGGCAGAGATGTTTCCGGAATTTTCTTTTCTTGTTTATATCCTGGGCTTCTTTATTTTGTTTGGATTGGCTATTGCGTTTACCGGTAGCCGCAAATTACTCTTCATTTATCTTATTCTTTCTCTGATTGGCGGTGTGGCCGCCTTAGTGGACTTTTATATGTGGGGCTATAAATATGGACATGAGCTGGATCCTTCAGCCGCCATCAAGGTTCCGGGTTTGTCTTATCAACCACCTGTTATCGGTCACAAAAAACTCCTGAACTTTGACTCCTATTCTTATCCCGATACTGGTGGTTGGGTGGTAGTTGGTGTAACAGCTCTATTTTTTATAATATGGTTTGTTGAATGGCGCAGACAAAAAAAACAAATGAAAATGGAACAATACAAATCAAATCCTTCATCTGTTACAAATCTTTCAGTGCCTGTCGCATTTATTGCTTTCCTGATTATGGGTTGCAACCCTAAAGCCGAGAAAATCAATTTAGGAAAAGATCAATGTGCAGAATGCAAAATGACCATTGTGGATCCCAAATTCGGAGCTGAGATCGTAACTAAAAAAGGGAAGGTGTACAAGTTTGATGACACACATTGCATAGCTGTATTTTTGGAACGCCGCGGCGTGGAACTAAGTAGTATTCACCAAACATTATTTGTTCAGTATAATGCTCCAGGTGAATTTGTAAAAGTAAAGTCGGCAGAATTTGTCGTAAGCAGTCAGTTCAAAAGCCCGATGGGCGGAAATGCGGCTGCATTCAAAAACGCAACAGAGGCCAAAAAGAAATCTGCAGAAATAGAAGGAAGTAGGGTTACCAACTGGGCCACACTTTATAATATTTTGATTAAGTGAGAAACTTATTAATCATATTACTCCTGTTTGTAATGAACAATGCTTTAGCCAATAGAATTATAGTTGGAAAAGATAAATCGATCAGCACTTTGCGGGAAGGAATTAAGACAGCAAAGGATGGAGATACGATTTTGCTGAACAAAGGAATTTATAAGGAAGGCAATATAATAATTAACAAAGCTATTTACCTGATAGGGATTGATGGTCCTGTGCTGGATGGTGAGAATAAAAATGAGATCCTTACGCTTACCGGAAAAAATATCATGATCAAAGGCATTCATTTTGCTAATGCAGGTTATTCATCAATGAATGATTACGCCGCTTTGAAAATAATTGATGCGACCAACATTCTCATTGAAAACAATAGTATAATCAATGCTTCATTTGGTATTCATTTGGCTAATACGATCAATTCCGTTATCCGGAATAATACGATCAAAGGCAATGACAAATCAGAGCATCTGTCAGGCAATGGCATACATCTTTGGAAATGTGCGGACATGCTGGTGGAAAATAATTCGATCCAGGGTCACCGTGACGGGATCTATTTTGAATTTGTCACTCAATCAACAATTCAAAATAACCTGAGTGAAAAAAATCTCAGGTATGGTCTTCACTTCATGTTTTCCAGTAACGACAACTATTTTAATAATACGTTTAGGAATAATGGGGCAGGTGTTGCTGTTATGTATTCACACAAAGTAAAGATGGAAGGAAATAAATTTGAAATGAACTGGGGCCCCTCTTCCTATGGCATCCTTTTGAAAGATATATCTGACAGCTATATCCAGCATAATACTTTTTTTAAAAATTCAGTTGGCATTCATATGGAGGGAAGCAGCCGTATCGATGTGTCAAAAAATATTTTTAAAGAAAATGGTTGGGCATTAAAAGTGCAGGCGAGCTGTGATGATAATAATTTTTTTCAGAATAATTTCTTTGGTAACAGTTTTGACGTAGCCACAAACGGTTCGCTGGTATTAAATAAATTCTATAATAATTATTGGGATAAGTATGAAGGGTATGACCTGAATAAAGATGGAATAGGGGATGTGCCCTACCATCCTGTAAGTATGTACTCGATGATCGTAGAACAAAACCCCAACTCTCTTATCCTGCTGAGAAGTTTTATGGTTTCACTGCTTGATAATGCAGAGAAGGCCATACCGAGTCTTGCTTCCGAAAATCTTATTGATGATAAACCAATGATTAAGTCTATTAAATTATGATCAGGGTAGAACATATAACCAAAAAATTCAGAAAGCTGTTGGCACTGAATGACATCAATGGTAAATTTGAAAAAGGACAAGTGATCTCGTTGATAGGGCCGAACGGTTCCGGTAAAACAACTTTGATCAAAGCCATACTTGGCATGGTGAAAGCAGATAGTGGAAAAATATTTTTTAATGATGAACTAATTAATGGCGATCCTTCTTATCGTTCGCAAATTGGTTACATGCCACAAATTGGTCGTTACCCGGATAATATGAAAGTGGGGCAGCTTTTTAAAATGCTCAGGAATATCCGAAATGTGCCGGAAGATAAAATTGATGAAGAATTGATTGAGAAGTTTGAACTTAAAAAGATCTTCGATAAACCGATGCGTACACTTTCCGGAGGAACAAGACAAAAGGTTAGTGCTGCTCTTGCTTTTCTTTTTGACCCGGGTGTATTGATACTGGATGAGCCAACTGCAGGGCTTGATCCCTTGTCATCTGAAATTTTAAAAGAAAAGATCCTGAAAGAGAAAAGTAAAAACAAACTCATTCTTATTACATCACATGTTTTAAGCGACCTGGATGAATTGACAACACATATCATGTACCTGCAGGAAGGGAAGTTGGAATTTTTCAAAGAAATAGATCAGTTAAGGGAAGAAACAGGTGAATTAAAATTGGGCAAAGCAATAGCGAGAATAATGAAAGGGGAAAAATTTAATAGCGAATGGATCGACGGGATGTTTGTGAAGGGGGAAATAAAAGATGAAAAGAATTCTTCTCTTCCTTCAGAATGACAAAACAAAGAGTATGCTTAAGTTATCAAGATATGTTCTTTACGATATTGTTAGAAGCAAAGTGATCCTTGCTTATACTGCATTTCTTTTTCTCGTTTCTTTCAGTCTCTTTAATATGGAAGAGAACAGTAGCAAAGCGATATTAAGCTTGTTAAATATCATTTTGATCGTAGTGCCGCTGATCAGCATGATATTTACAACTATTCATTATTATAATTCGTATGAGTTTATTGAACTGATGCTTTCACAGCCAATGAGCCGGCGTAAAATTTTGTTGAGTGAATATGGAGGGGTAAGCCTTTCATTGGTGAGCAGCTTTTTAATTGGTGTTGGTATTCCTGTATTGTTTTATTCGCCGGATAGCATTGGATTCTCCTTGCTGTTTACCGGCATTTCATTAACACTGGTTTTTACATCTCTTGCATTTCTTACTTCAGTAAAAGCAAGGGATAAAGCCAGGGGCATTGGTTTTGCGTTATTACTCTGGTTTTATTTTGCATTGATATATGATGGGTTGATACTTTTAATTCTTTTTAATTTTAGCGATTATCCACTTGAGAAAGCTACACTTGTTCTTTCTGCGTTGAACCCGATTGATCTTGGTCGTATTTCGATCATGCTGAAAATGGATGTTAGTGCATTGATGGGTTATACAGGAGCCTTGTACAAAGATTTCTTTGGTAGTGGTTCGGGTACCCTTTTTACTGTAGGTATTATGTTACTTTGGGTCATCCTTCCACTTTGGTGGGCGTTGCGGGTATTTAAAAGGAAAGATCTATAATCATATTCCTAAAATCATAGTTCTCATTGATGGATATCAGGCAATAACGAACATTGAAATAATAGCTTTGTTCCGAACCGATAAATTGTATCATCAATGGAAGGGTTGCAGGAATATTTGGTGCCTTATTTTATTTCCCAGGCGGCAAGCTTAATTATATTGATCGCTGCATGGAAGAGAACCAGGTGGGCACGATGGCTATTTTCAGCATTGTTTCTTTGGGCATCTGCCACCAATATTTACATAGGACTTACAGATCCTGATAGTTACCTGGATAATGCAAGGTTTGCGATTCCTTTGTACCAGGATTTTATCAATGGATGGTTCAGTCATTACAATCACATCATCATCCCTTTGATCGCAGTTGGACAATTTTTTATTGCCGCAGGTATATTACTGCAAGGATGGTGGGTAAAACTTGCTTGTATTGGCAGTATTATCTTTCTTCTTAGCATTGCCCCCTTAATGATAGGATCGGCATTTCCTTTTTCTATCACAGTATCTATTGCCGCTGTTCTTATTTTGATAGAGGATGATAAGAATTATATCTGGAAAAGGCAGGAGAAAAGCGTACTTACTCTATAAAGGATCTACATATCTGATATTAATTATTAAAACGAATGATTAATATCAGTAAGATTACAAATAGGCAGCCGCAATTTTGCTTTAAACTAAATAATATGAATGAATCACTTTATTCTTTGTCGCTTGCCCAGATAGTGAATAGTAATCACCAGGCTGCTTCTGTATTCGAAAAATATCACCTGG
Organism: Chitinophagaceae bacterium; assembly: GCA_036524255.1. Lineage (GTDB taxonomy): Bacteria > Bacteroidota > Bacteroidia > Chitinophagales > Chitinophagaceae > VBAS01. Next base: position 3,259 of record DATDCP010000354.1, on the reverse strand, counting down.
ACTTTTGCTGTAAAGGAAAACGTTCACTAGAGCAAGCTTGTACCGAGCAACAGCTTTCTGTATTGAAAGTAACCGAAGACCTGGAAAGTATTTTTACAAAAGGCAATAACAGCACAGTTGATTTTGAAAAAATGAACTTGACACAACTTGCCGATTATATTGTGCAAACACATCATGCATACGTAAAAAATGAAATGCCCCTGATCCATGCTTACCTGCAAAAAGTATCTTCAAAACATGGTGAAAGACATCCTGAGCTTCATAAGATATTTCAAACATTTAGCGCTGTAAAGGAAGAAATGGAAGGTCACATGAAAAAAGAGGAACTGATCCTTTTTCCAAGAATTAAAGAACTGCAAAAACTTGCCGATAATGAGAATGCCAATCTCCAGTTAAATATAACTTACCTGCAATCTCCAATTACTGTAATGGAGCAGGAGCATGATCATGCGGGCAGTTTGTTGAATGCCATAAGGATTCTTTCAAATGATTATACACCACCACAGGACGCATGCACAACTTATCGTTTGAGCTTTGCCGCATTAAACGCTTTTGAATTGGATCTTCATCAGCACGTGCATCTTGAGAATAATATTTTATTTCCCAAGGCAATTGATATGTTCAGGGAGTTACAAACAACAGTTCTCAATTAGTAATTTTTGATTTGATGATTGTTTGCCTAAGTTGCCGTTTCTAGGAATTGGAAACGGCTTTTTGTTTGATAACTATCAATTTTATAACTGATGAATGTCATGACTTTAAACATTGTCTGCTGCTACTTTTGAGTTTCAAGTTTAAAAACATAGAATGCAATAAGGGTAAATCTCTTTCCCATCAAAGGATGGGCAATCGTTGGTTTTCGTTTCAATTACACGGTCCCCCGGTTCCCCGGGGGACTTATCTTATCAATGTGGGGTAAAAGTCTTTTCCAGCTCCTCAAGCGTTTTTCCTTTTGTTTCTTTTATTTTCTTAAAAACAAAAACAAGCCCCAAAAGACATATTACTGCATACACGTAAAATGTTTTTTCTTGCAACTTGCTATATAGAACGGGGAATGTAAAAGTGAGAATAAAATAAGCGGCCCATAAGCTTAATACTGCAATTGATGTAGCAGTGCCCCGAACCTTATTTGGAAAAATTTCTGAGATCAAAACCCAGGTAACAGGAGCAAGTGTTAATGCATAAATCCCAATCGCAGTTAACAGAAACCAGGAAACTGATGCAGATTTGATACCAAGTAAGTATGAAATAAATAAATACAATATTGAAAGGCCCCCTGCTCCTAAAAGCATAAGAGGTTTACGTCCTATTTTATCAACAAGGGCCATAGCAAGTAATGTAAACAGAAGGTTTACACAACCTATAAATACAGTTTGCAGCAATTGATCATCTTTTGAAGCGCCAATACTTTCAAAAATTGTAGCGGTATAATTAAATACTACATTAATACCACAAAACTGTTGAAACACTGCCAGGCCAATACCTATTAACACTGCCGGTAATATTTTTTTTTCAAAAACCGAAGTGAACTTTGCTTCGTTGACAGTCTGAAATGATCTTTGAATTTCATTAATGGTTGTGTTGCCAAAGTCTTTTCCACCAATTCTTTCTAAAATGATCTTTGCTTTTTCGAGTTTATTCATTTTTGATAACCACCTTGGGCTTTCCGGTAACCACAAAACACCAATAAAAAAAAGCAAAGAAGGAATAGCACCCAGGCCAAACATCCAGCGCCATGCATCTTCACCCTCATTTCTAAGCGTGTAATTGATAATATTTGTAATTAAAATTCCCAACACAATTGTTAATTGATTAATCGCTACCATTCTTCCTCTAAAGGGAGCTGGTGCTATTTCGCCTATATATAATGGTGAAAGCATTGAAGCCATTCCCACACCTATACCGGCAACAAATCGTGAAGCAATAAACAGATCCCTGCTTGGGGCAAATGCCATGAACAATGAGGAAATACAAAAAACAGAAGCTGCTATCAGTAACCCCGGCTTCCTTCCTTTCTTATCTGCAATTTTACCTGCAGCAATACAACCTACGATCGCACCTAGTGCTAAACTGCCAGTTGCAAAACCTTCCCAGTATTCATTAAGATTGAATTTATCTTTTAAAAAAGGCAATGCGCCGGATATAACGGCAAAATCAAATCCAAATAAATATCCGCCCAATGCAGAAATAAAGGATAAAGCAAGTATATATTTTGAATTGTATTGATTGTTGCTGCTCGTCATAATAATATTTTGCAAAGGCAAAACTGCTTTTATTCCCGAACAAAAAAATAGAGTTTGTTTTGAAAATGATGGATAATATTATTTATGCAGGTTTATCAGCGATCACCAGGATCTTTCTCCTGCTCCTGTACTTATTAGGAGAAGTGCCAACTATTTTCGTAAACATCCTTGAAAAATAATAGGGGTCCTCGATCCCCAGGCGATCTGCAATTTCGTTGATCCGCAGATCAGTAAATTGTAAATACTGACAAGCTTTTTGAGTTTTTAAATGATTAAAATATTCAATAATAGAGAAGCCGGTATTTTTTTTAAATATACTGGCAAAATGAGACACCGAAAGATTCACCGCACTTGCAATATCATTTAACGAAAGTGGTTTATCAATATGTTTTTGAAGATAATTAACACATAGTGAAATACTATCTGTTTTTTCATGTATCGCCACGTAATTATTATCAAAACAACAAGAGCCTAAGAAATATTGAAGACAGACACTGGCATAACATATATTATCTGTGCTATAACCTCTTTCTAAACTTGTATAAATTTCTTCGAATAATTGCATTCTTTTTTCCTGGAATGAAATAGAGGCAACATGATCTCCCATTCTTTTCAGCATCATATCAACAAAGTCCGAACTGTTTGTTCCCCTAAAATGCATCCAGTAAATAGTCCATGGAGTTTGTTCGTCTGCACCGTATTCATGGGGCTTATTTGCTGGAAGTAATACGAAATCACCAGCTGACAAAGTATATTTTTTATCAGCGATCACGGCCCAACCATTTCCTTTTACACAATAGATCAGGATATATTGGTTTACCCCATGGATCCTTTTCCTATAGTGATATAAGGCGTTGGGGTAGTATCCAATATCAGTTACATATAATTGCTTTACAATGGGATGATTGTCAAAATGCCGTGCAAGAATTTTTGGCGGAATTACAATGGCTCTTTGTCCTTTGAATCCTTCTCTTTTCCTGGTTGCACTCATACCACAATATAATAAAATAGTCCAT
>DATDCP010000353.1:0-2477 GCA_036524255.1 Chitinophagaceae bacterium | reverse complement strand
ACCCATTTGTCCAACAAGCACTGCAGCATATTGAGCATTTTCTTTATCAGCAAGATCAAAATTGTGGTAACCACCCCAGCGCCATGCATCCATTTGTATTTCGTCATTCTTTAGCGTTGTGGGTTTTATTGTTATTGTCACGCCGTTGCTTAAAGTAAGATTTGTTGTACCCAGCTTTTCATTTTTTGATTCAGCCGTAATTTTTCCCGGTATTGGTTCTATATCAAGCAATGCTGATGCAACTACTTTCTCTTCATAGGCTTTTACTGGTTTATTATTAGCAGCAACAAGTCCCTTTAAAAGTTCTGAATTGTTTGGCAGTTTATCTTTTAATTTGGCCGGAGCTTCTACCAATGTAAATGCATTTGCTGTAGAAGGCATTTGTTTTGCCAGGGCATTTATTTCCTGCAAACTGATAGTTGGTAAAACCTGTTGTAAGAATTTATAACGATGTTCAACACCGGGAATAGGATTGCCCTGTAAAAAATTATTTACATATTGCTGAACGATGGCTCCTGATTCTGATTTGTCTTTTTCTTTAAAAGATTTTTCAGCTACGTTCATCAAACTTGCCTTTGCACGATCGAGTTCTGTTTGCAAAAAACCAAATTGTCTTGCGCGATTGGTTTCTGCTATCAATGCAACGATAGCATCCTGCATCGGAGCTTCGCCAAGCACAGCAAAAGATGTAAATGAGTTATAGCCGCGAAGAAAAGGTTGAAAGCCTGTATTGGCAAAAACAAACGGCGGATTTGGCTTTTGTGTCAATTCCGTTAACCGCTGGTTGATCAAAGAACTTACTAATCCTTCCACTGTGCTTTCACGGTAATCTGCCCATGTTTTTAATTTTTTTGCGGGTCTTACAAAATTGAAGACCTGCAAAAATGTGTTGGTGGCTTCATCATCGGTTACCACCATTGCATCAGGAGCAGTTCTTTGTTTTATTGGAATAATAGCAGGTCTTGCGGTTGCATTAGCAGGATTTGTGAATTTTGAGAAATGTGCTTTGATCTTTTTTTCTGCATCTGCCGGATCAATATCGCCAACAACGATCACTGCAATTAGATTTGGGCGATACCATGTTTTATAAAAATTCTTAAGCGTTTGGTGTTTGAAAGTTTTTAATACATCGTCTGTTCCGATTGGTAACCGTTCTGCATATTTTGAACCATTGAATAATCGTGGAAAATACTGGCGGCTCATTCTTTCATCAGACCCCTTACTTAATCTTGATTCCTCCAGTACAACACCCCGTTCTTTTTCAATTTCATTTTTATCAAATAAGTTATTGAAGGCCCAATCTTCCAAAACGGTGAATCCCTTTTCAACAACCGCTTCATCATCGGTTGGAATCGGTAAAATATAAACTGTTTCATCAAAACTTGTATAAGCATTCAGATCGGCGCCAAACTCCACGCCTGTTTTTTGTAAATAATCAACCAGCTCATTTTTGGGAAAATTTTTGGAACCATTAAAACCCATGTGCTCCATAAAGTGAGCTAATCCACGCTGATCATTATTTTCCAAAACCGAGCCTGCATTTATGGCAAGTCTTAACTCCAGTTTCTTTTCAGGCTTGGCATTTTTACGGATATAATAAGTAAGACCATTCGGCAGTTTTCCAACCTTTACATTCGGATCTACAGGAAGCGGATCTTTCAAATTATATTGACCAAACGAAATGACATAGAGAAAGGTAAAGGCAAGAAAGAATAATGGTTTAAGCTTTTGTTTCATGAGCTGATTTTTAGGGCGGTAAATATACTCAGGGCGGTTCGTTAAGGAAAATAAAAAACTCCCTCAGTGGGAGGGAGCAATAGTTCAAAGGGAATATGAGTTGATTAGTTATTTGGCTTTTCTTCTTTTTTCTCATTAAACTTCTTTTCCGCTTCTTTTGCTTTTGCAAAATCAAGCACTACTCCATTGATACAATAACGCAGACCAGTAGGTTTGGGACCATCATCAAACACATGACCTAAATGTGCTTTGCAACGTCCACATTGAACTTCAGTTCTGCTCATGCCAAGTGTATTATCTTCTGTGTAAATTATACTTTCCTTACTGATCGGCTCATAAAAACTTGGCCAGCCGCAACCGCTTTCAAACTTTGTATCGCTCCTAAACAATGCATTGCCACAGGCCGCACAGTAATAAGTTCCTTTTTCATTAAACGCTTCGTATTTGCTGCTCCATGGTCTTTCAGTTCCTTTCAGACGGGCTATTTGATAAACATCACCAGGAAGGACTTTCTTCCATTCTTCTTCACTCATATTCACTTTCGATGTATCGGTATTTGAATAAACCGGGTTATCCTTTTTATTAATAGTATCCATTTTTGCAATTTTTGTTTTTGTTGATTGGGAATAGCTGCATTGCTGGCAGGCAGCGGCAACGATCAATAATATCAATAGATGTTTCATGTTGTTCTGTTTCTTACTTACACAAATTTACGTCTAATAAGGTTGGCTGGTTTGCCA
>DATDCP010000352.1:0-2138 GCA_036524255.1 Chitinophagaceae bacterium | reverse complement strand
GGAACATTTTCATTCATTATCCGTGGATTACTTTTCAACATTAATCCTGTTGATGCGCTTCCCGTAAAAGTGATGACATCCTGTGATATAACATGATCCAATAAATCACCGGCACTGCCGCAGATAAGCTGCAAGGAACCTTCCGGCAAAATTTTACTTGCAATAATTTCTTTTACTACTGCTTCGGTTAAATAAGAAGTGATCGTTGCTGGTTTTACAATTGCCGGCATTCCTGCTAAAAGATTCACAGCAACTTTTTCCAACATACCCCATACAGGAAAGTTAAATGCATTGATATGGATCGCTACTCCCTCTTTTGGAACAAGTATGTGAGTTCCCATGAAAGTATTATTCTTGCTCAGGTTATGACTTTCGCCATCAATACAAAAAATTTCATCTGGAAATTTTCTTCTTAAAGATGCATTGGCAAAAAGATTTCCAATTCCGCCTTCAATATCCACCCAGCTATCGGCTTTTGTGGCGCCGGTTTTATAAGAAATGGAATAAAATTTATCGAGATGCTTGCGCAAATGCAGAGCAAGTTCTTTCAGCATTCTTCCTCTTTCATGAAAGGTCTTTTTGCGCAGGTTACTGTTTCCAATTTTTCTTGCATGTTCCGTCATCGATCTAAAATCCAGTCCCTTCGAAGTAGCATTTGCCACTACTTCACCGGTCACTGCATTAAAAAGTTGCTGACCATCACCATCACCGGTTACCCATTTCCCTGCTATATAATTTTCAAGCTTATTCATGTAAATAAAATATTACGGCCAAAGGTATTTTAATTTTATAAGCAGGAGAGCAACGAAATATTGCTGAACTTTGTCAAACAAAAAAGGACATGCGTCGTATTTTTTATACATTATTTATTTGTTCTCTTTTTTTCTCTTGTAAAAAGGATACTCCCGGCGATTGTACTCCGGATCAATACAGCTATGAATTTTATCCTTCGTCAAAAATTGACACAACAACAACAGACATGCGTCTTTTTTTTCAGATCAAACCCGGAAATGATCTTGTATTTAGCTACACTCACGAAGGACCGGCATGCAAAAGCATTGCTGATGAAGAATATTCTGATAAACTTGTGTTCCAGGTTCCGGCTTCTTCCAATTCATTTCTTTATGAAAACAGCCAGTTGGCAGATGCAATGTGTCTTTTTATAAAAATTGCATTTTGGACCAACGGGGCATATAAGGTCAATTCAGGATTTGTAAAGGGTACAAAAAAATCAGCTACAAAATGGGATGTCGAGATAAATGTGGATGTTGGTGGTTCGATTGGCAGAATAAATTTGAAAAAAACTTTTGTTCAGCATTGATCAATGAATCTCAATTCCAAACTGCTTTAGATGATGTAATGCATGTTTGTATAGTAATTGAATATTGGCATCAAAATCCAACTCGCCAAAAACAGGGTTGATAGTTTTTAATCCGGGGTATTTTTCAAAAGCCTCAAAAAAATGGATCAGTTCTTCCTGTAATTTACCAATAGATGCTTCTTTAGTATGTTTTTTTAAAGGCGCAGGCTCTTCAGCAAGAACAGGGCTTTTGGTGTTTTCTTTAAATGGCTTTTCGCTAAACATGAACTCACGAAGTCTCGGAAGTTTATCAGCAGGAGTTACAATTGGTAATTTGATCTTGCCGGATGCCACCATCATTACATCTGTAAAATGTTCGATCATCTGTTGAACATTCATTTTACCCCAACGAGCAGGCTCATCATTCTTTAGCTTCTGTAAAAGTGAAACAAGTTTTGTGCGGATGAAATTTTCCTTTTCAAAATTCATGTGACGAGCCTTAGGCACTACAAGTTTAGGCAAAACAAGCATATAAATAAAATCACGTCTCGTCTCAGGCGAAAAGGATCAGAGTTAGTCTTTATGATCTGCCATTGCCTTATCAATAGCTTGCCGGAGAGCTGCATTGATCTCATCTAACGAACCTTCGCCATGAATGGGTTTGAATTTTCTTGTTTTTTTATAATAATCAGCCACCGGGGAGGTTTCATTTGTATATACTGCAAACCGTTTCTTAATTACATCCTCATTGTTATCATCACTGCGGCCGCTTGTTTTACCACGATTAAGCAACCTTTTTATTAATTCCTTCTCGGTTACGTCAAGAGCAAGCACTATT
>DATDCP010000351.1:0-6229 GCA_036524255.1 Chitinophagaceae bacterium | reverse complement strand
AAATTGCAGCTTCTTCACAGGCAATACGAAATACTTACATGCAAAAACTGCCATTTGAAGTTCGATTAAAAATGACAGGAGAACTGATGAAACCTGAGCTCGCATTTGATATTATACTGCCCTTGGATAAGAATTACGGCGTTTCCAATGATATCATTACGCAGGTAGATAGAAGGCTTCAGGAATTAAGACAAGAACCGGGAGAAACCAATCGCCAGGTATTTGCTTTATTATTATTGAATCGCTTTGTAGGCCAAAATCCTTTGGCAAGTGCCACTCCAATGTTCAGCGCATCTTCTTATGCCCGCCAAAGTGTAAGCAAATTAATGACTGAACAACTTAATAGACTTGCAGCAGGACTTATTGATGGTGTTGACCTGACATTTGATGTATCATCTACAGACGATTACACCACAGGCGAACAACGAAGCAGAACAGACTTGAATATAGGGTTAAGCAAACGACTCCTTAATGAAAGATTGACAGTTTCAGTTGGAAGCAATTTCGAATTGGAAGGTCCAAAGAATACAGGCCAGAAAGAGAGCAATGTTTTTGGAGATCTGAATATCAACTATTCTATTAGCAGGGATGGCAGGTATATGATACGCTTTTACAGGAAAAACAGGTATGAAGGAGTTGTTGATGGCTATATTATTGAAACGGGGGTCAGTTTTCTCATCAGCGTAGATTATAATCGTTTCAGTGAATTATTAAGAAAAAGAAAAAATCAAAGAGTGGATGGTGTGAATTATCAAAACAGGTAAGAATGAGATCGGGTAAAAATCATATTATCATTTTTGCAACAGCTTATTTTTTTATAACTGGCTGTAGTAATACAAGACATTTGCCCGCTAATGATAAATTATATACCGGTGCTAATATAACAGTCAATGGCACTTCAACCGTTAGGGAGAAAAAAGTATTGAGTGAAGATCTTGAGGGATTGACAAGACCCAAACCCAATTCAAAATTTTTAGGGCTACGACTGAAACTTTCCATTTACAATTTGTTTAGAAATAAAAAAGAAGGCTCTTTTTTTGGGAAGATCAGGGATAAAAACGGCGAGCCACCTGTTTTGTTAAGCCAGGTTGATCTGCAGCAAAATGTTAGTTTATTACAAAGCCACATGGAAAACAAAGGATACTTCCAGGCTAAAGTATCAGGGGATACCATTATAAGACGCAAAAAAGCGAATGCCCGTTATAATGTGGAAGCAGGCATGCAATACAAGATCAATGCAGTTCATTTTCCCGGAGATAGTAATGCATTGTTTTCTGCAATTGGTAAAAGCAGCTATGAAACACTTTTGATCCCGGGAAAACCATTCGATCTTGATGTGATCAGAGCCGAACGTATTCGTATTGATGCCTATCTGAAAGAAAGAGGATTCTACTTTTTTAGTCCCGAATTTATATTGGTAAAGACAGATACAACCCTGGGTAATCATCTTGTGAATATGTATGTAACAGTTAAACCCGGTATACCTATTGAATCAAAAGAAGTTTACAGGATAAAAGATGTTCAGATCTATACGGGATATAGTTTGAATATGGAACGCATTGATAGCAGCAGGTCTCAGGCACAATATTATAAAGGCTATTATATAATTGACAGGAGAAAAAGATACAAGCCCTGGTTGTTCAGTGAAACCATGAAGTTCGATCCGGGAGATGTTTATAATCGTACTGATCACAATCTTACACTCAGCCGTCTTGTCAATCTTGATCTTTTCAAATTTGTAAAAAACAGGTTTGAGATCAACCGGGAAACTGATTCAGCCTATCTCGATGTATTTTATTATCTCACGCCATTGCCAAGAAAATCGTTGGGAGCTGAATTTTCTACTGCCGTCCGGTCAAACAATCTTAATGGGACCTTGATATCTGTAAATTGGAAAGACAGAAATCTTTTCAAAGGAGGAGAGCATTTGATCTTAAGTGCCTATACAGGAGCAGATGTTCAAATTGGTGGGACATTCAAAGGATACCAGACGATTCGCTATGGCGGTGAAATGAATTTTGGTATACCAAGATTCGTTGTGCCATTTGCAAGGTTCAAAATAAGAGGTGGTTATGTACCCAGAACGAATCTCCAGCTAGGCGTTGATGTGCTGAAGAGGGTAGAGCTTTATACCTTAAATTCTTTCCGGGCGGCTTACGGTTATTTATGGAAAGAAAGTCTGGCAAAACAGCATGAGCTTTATCCCATAAGTGTCAATTATGTTCAGCCAAGAAATGTTACTGCAAAATATGACAGCCTTGTTCACCAGGATACCTTGCTGGCCCGTGCTGTGCAAAAACAATTTATCCTTGGCGCTACCTATCAATATAATTACAATGGACTGGCGACAGGGATCCAAAAAAACAATTCATATTATTTTAATGGGCTCATCGATCTTTCAGGAAATATTGCAGGATTGTTTTCCGGCGCTGATGTAAAAAATGGGAAAGTAGTAACAATTCGTGATGTACCATTTTCCCAGTATATCAAGTTTGAAATAGATGGGCGTTTTTATAAAAAGCTTGGATTATATTCTACATGGGCAAACCGGGCAATTGTCGGGGTTGGTATTCCTTATGGCAATTCTGTGCAGCTTCCGTATATCAAACAATTCTTTATTGGTGGAACTAATAGTCTTCGGGGATTCCGAAGCAGGTCAGTGGGTCCGGGTACTTATCGTTTTGTTGATTCACTTGATTTTTTACCCGATGAAACCGGCGATATAAAACTCGAATTAAATACTGAGTTTCGATTCAGGATTAACGGCCCGTTATACGGAGCACTATTTCTCGATGGCGGAAATATCTGGCTAATGAATGACAGCACATACACGCATAAACCGGGAGGCCAGTTCACCAGTAAATTTTTAAGTCAATTAGCGATTGACGCCGGTATTGGTTTTCGTTTTGATATAACACTTTTTGTGATTCGTCTTGATATTGCTTTTCCATTACGCAAGCCATGGGAACAAAATCCATGGGTGGTGGACCAAATAAAATTCTTTGAAAAACCGTGGAGAAGAGATAATATTATTTATAACCTTGGGATTGGTTTCCCCTTCTGATAAACTCCTTCTTTATAGTTTTGTAATATGAATAGCGAAACAGGTAAATGGATAATTGGAATTGGCGGAATTATAATTTTAGTTGGGATCATCATTTATTTTTTTCATGATAAGTTAAATTGGATCGGCCGATTGCCCGGGGATATCAGGATCGAAAAAGAAAACTTCAGATTTTATTTTCCCATTACCACAATGATCTTATTTAGCTTGCTCGGCACACTTATCATTTGGCTTATCCGAAAACTCTTCTAACTCTGAATTAATGTACAGGTTTTGGATATAATATTTACATTCGGAAAACGAAACTGCTTATGCAACCACAACGGTTCACCGCACTCGATGTTTTCCGCGGCATGACGATTTGCTTTATGATCATTGTAAATACTCCGGGAAGTTATGAAACTGCTTATGCGCCCCTGCTGCATGCACAATGGCATGGTTTTACACCAACAGATCTTGTTTTTCCTTCTTTCATGTTTGCAGTAGGAAATGCGATGAGCTTTGTGATGAAAAAATGGAGTTCGATGAGCAATAGTGCAGTGCTTGGTAAAATTTTTAAAAGAACGATCATCATTTTTTTATTGGGCTACCTGATGTATTGGTTTCCTTTCGTGGAATGGAATGAAGCAGGAGGATTATCTGCAAAACCGATAAGTCATACACGGATCATGGGTGTGCTGCAAAGAATAGCACTAGGATATTGTGCAGCAGCAATAATGATCCATTATTTAAAATTGAATACCGTTCTGCGTTTATCACTCGCTTTTCTTTTTATCTACTGGCTTATTTTATTAATGTTCAGAGGAAGTGCTGATCCTTATGATATGGTGACAAATGCCGGGACAAGATTAGATCTGTGGTTGTTTGGTCCTGATCATTTATATCATGGTGAAGGAGTAGCATTTGATCCCGAGGGATTATTAAGTACACTCCCCGCTATTGCGAACGTAACTTTTGGTTATGCTGCAGGTAGATGGATACAGGAAAAGGGAAACAGTTATGAGGGCTTGACCAAACTTTTATTGGTTGGCCTTGTATTGATCTTTCTTGCACTTTGCTGGAATAACTTTCATCCTATCAATAAAAAGCTATGGACAGGCAGTTATGTATTTCTTACTGTCGGAATTGATTGTGTGCTACTCGCTGCATTAATTTACCTCATTGATTTTCTGAAAATAAAGCGGTTCAATTATTTCTTTGAAGTTTTTGGAAGAAACCCGCTGTTCATTTACCTGGTCTCAGAAATTGGCGCCATATTAATGTGGTTCATTCCTATTGGAGATAAACCGCTTTATCAATGGTTGTTTCAAAATATTTTCAGCAAAGCTGGAATGTATTTCGGTTCGTTTTTATTTGCAATAACAGTAATGCTAGTCTGCTGGTTGGTCGGGTATGTATTGGATAAAAAGAAGATTTATGTGAGAGTTTAAAATTCAAATACCGGAATCAGCTTCAATATTTCAATTGCAAATTTGTCAACTTCATTTTTTACAGTCTGTACATCTTTTGATTTAATAGGAGAGGCAAGCACATGATTCTCTGCGTTGGGTAAGGCTATTTGTCTTTTCAAACTATCTGGAGTTGCAAGTTGTGTAAACATTCTTTTCATTGCTGACACCTTTACTACATCATCCTGGTGATCATCATCTTTAAAATAATAAAGTAGTAAAGTTGGTTGTGTTACTTTTTTAAAGGTTGATTCTTTCATTGTCGATTCAAGCAGCTCTTCCAGTTGCACTAATGAATTTGTCGAGTAGCGATTGTTCCAGTATCTCGCATATAATGTTGTTGTATCAGAAACCGTTCTTTGTTCCCCAACTATTATGTGTGCAATTTGTAAACCCCAATGATTATTGAGCAGCCATGCATTAGGATCATTAATAGCGATATTGGGCGACATCATAATATTCGCGGATATGTCTGGAAATTCGGTACAAAGTTTTAATGCCAATGTGCCGCCCGTTGAGGTTGACATTAAAATTATTTTTCTACCAAGTTGTTTGCCAATGGCATAAGCTTCAATAGCAGATCGCCAGCTTTTTTCAGCGGTATAATTTGCAAGAGGAACTGTTGTATCAACTCCATGTTCTGCTAGCCTTGCTAAATACAAGTTGCATCCAAATTTTTTTGCAAACTCATAATGAACGGGATCGCCTTCTTCCTGTGAGGCGCTGAAACCATGTAAATAAACAACTGCATATTCCGTTTTCTCTTTTGTGGAGTCATTGTACCATAAGATCCTTGCTTCGTTATCGGGTTTCAGTTTATGTTTTGCTTCATTATTGGCAATATATTTCTCCAATTGTATTGCGTCGGATGGGATAATGGGTAATTCGTTATTGTATTTAGGTGTGGAGGGTTGAGGACCGAGGAAATAAATTATGATTAAGACCAATAAAAAAATTCCGAACCATTTGAGAAAATGCATGGCAGATTTTTTATAAAGCTAGAAAATTAATTACCCGGGAACAAAGAAGCAAGATAATAGACGTAAACAAGCGGTTTTGGGTTACAAAATGGCTGAATAGAATTGATAAAGTACAAGAGTGCCCCGATATTCATCGGGGTTTCGCTTCGCTCAACGACAGATGCCATAAAACAGAAAGATGAACACTTCGCTTCACCCTGTACAGGCTGTGCGTCGCAAGCAAAGCCTAATCAGGGTACTTATGTTGATAACAAAATAATCACTTTCATTTCCTTCGCTGCCCCGCTGAATTGGCGTACATTTGCCGCTCGTTTAAAAAAGAGTATGGAAATAAGAAATATAGCGATCATAGCCCACGTTGACCATGGCAAAACAACCTTGGTAGACAAGATATTACACGCTACTAAAGTGTTTCGTGATAACCAGGAAACAGGTGAGCTGATAATGGACAGCAACGACCTCGAAAGAGAACGTGGCATTACTATTTTTAGTAAGAATGCAGCGGTTGTTTATAAGGATGTAAAGATTAATGTGATCGATACGCCAGGTCACTCTGATTTCGGTGGTGAGGTAGAAAGAGTTTTGAAAATGGCAGATGGTGTGCTGTTGTTGGTGGATGCTTTTGAAGGTCCTATGCCGCAAACAAGATTTGTGTTGCAAAAGGCATTACAGCTGAATCTTCACCCGATCGTTGTTATCAATAAAGTTGATAAACCAAATTGTCGTCCTGACGAGGT
>DATDCP010000350.1:0-2649 GCA_036524255.1 Chitinophagaceae bacterium | reverse complement strand
GACATATACTTGTAAAATAATAAGCAATGCAAGTATAACTATAAGCCAGACTGCGATATAAACCTTAGCGGCATTCACGCCCCATTTAATTGGCATTGTACGACATCCGTACTTTTCATCTCCCTTCATATCTTCTATATCTTTAATTGCTTCCCGAATCAATGAGCTGATAAATGCAAAACCTGCATAAAGAAAACTGATACGAATGATCTTTCCGCTTGCTTCAACGATCTGAGAGTTTGTGAAAACAGGAGAAGTAAATTCCGCCAAACCAATAACTAAAATTACCCATGATGTGAGTAAAGAAATAAGAATGTTCCCTGAAAGTAGTTTTCGTTTTAAAGAAACTGAATAACCAAATAACAAAAGAACACACATGAAATTTCCCAAAAGAATATACCAGAAACCTGATCGCCAGGCTACCCATGCACTTAATAAGATCCCGAAGCCACTAAGAACAAAATGCCATGCCATAGCCCAACGGCGTGAAACGATCTTGTCAACCACATTTGCCGTTGGTTTATTTATTTGATCAATATTAATATCAAAATAATCATTAATAATATAGCCAGCGGCTGCAATTAGTACGGAGGAAACAACAAGCAAAATAAAGTTCCAGCCATCTATTGAAGGCCTGGTTCCAAGAGGCAGAAGAATGGTATCAAGAACAGCAACATGAAAAAGGATCTGGGTAAGTGCAATAAAAAACAGGTTGGGCAAACGGATCATTTTTATAAAAGCCCCAACCAGGTTCATGAGTTAATAATTTTAAGGAAAGTTAGTAAGAGAAGATGATAGTTTTATTGATGAAAGATGATTGTTGGATCAAGTCCCCGATATAACTATCATTTATCATCTAACCATTTATTTTGATGTTACATCCGTTTCATATTTCCAATGCCCGTTTGTCTTTAATACCTTTTCAATTACATCCCTGACACAGCCCCAGCCTCCATTCACCGGTGAAACATATTTTACAATACTCCTTACTTCACTTACTGCATCAGCGGGACAGGCAGATAAACCAACTTTTGACATTAATGGTATATCAGGAAGATCATCCCCCATAAAAAGAACTTCTTCCCATTTTATTTTATTGCTTTTGAGAAGATCTATAACAAAGTTTGTCTTATCACCAACACCAAGATGAATCTCCTTTATGCCGAGGTATTCCAATCTCCTTCTTGACTCTTCTGATACGCCGCCTGATACTATGAATACACGATACCCATGTTTCATTGCCATTTGCAAACCAAAACCATCCTTTACATGCATTTGCCTTGCCTGCAAACCATCACGCAGTACCAGTAATGTACCGTCAGTGAGCACACCATCGATATCAAAAATAAAGGTGGTAACTTTTTTAAATTCGGCGAGAACGTTCATCAATTTTAGATTTTAGATTGCAGATTTCAGATTTCAGATTTCATTCAAACAAATCTACAATCCGAAATCCCAAATCTGAAATTACTTTTGATTATCCCTCCATTCATACACCCATGCACTTTGTATCATTTCAAGATGACCTTCTGTGCTCTCTTCCTTCTTACCTTCAAAATTCGGAATTTGTAATATCCACTCAAGAAGATCGGTGAAACGAATACGATAAATTTTTCCTTCATTAAAATCATCACCAAAACGTTCATATAACTTTTGAGCAATGTCTTCGTGATCGTTCCAGTGTATCGGGGGTTCAAAATGAGTCATACAGTATCTGATTTCTGGTTTCTTAATTAGCACATCAGCTAATTATCAAATTAATTTATTCTCCTAAAAATTGTGTCTGATCCGGTAAAGTTATTTCTATTTCACCATCACCATCAAGCAAAAGCGATTGACAACCTAATCTTGAATTCAATCTTGGGTTCATGGCCCTGTCAATAAAATCTTCTTCCCTGTCAGTTATTTCATCTATTGAATCCATTCCTTTATCAATATATAAATGACAGGTTGTGCAGGCACAAACGCCGCCGCAATTATGGTGAAGCTCAATATCATTTTTAAGGCAGATCTCCAACAAGGTCTGGTTAGGCTCCAGGTTTTCTATTGTGATTGGTGCAATTCCTTTCTCTTCAAATTTTATCTTCAGGTTATACATCGATTCTCGTTTGGGGTGCAAATGTAACTGTAAAAAGAAAACTGGCAGTTACTTGTTTGGGAAAAGTCGCGGTTTCAAATAAACAACCATTATCCTTTGAAACCCTTAATACTTGAAGTTAAAAACTCATAAACCCGTTTTTGTTCGGGATGCGAGCTAAGTAATGCGAGATGTTTCTGTATGGTTTCTTCATCATTTCGTATAGCAGGACCAGTTTGTGACCTTGACGGGGAGATATCCTTTATTCGTGATGCCGTTTCTTCTATTAGCGGTAACAATTCACTAAAACTTATTCCTTCTTTGTTACAATAATTCTCAGCAAGAGCATATAAATGATTCGTAAAATTATTTACAAACACTGCTGCTACATGCAGTTTTGATCTTGCGTCGTCATTGGCTTGTGTTACATGTTGCGGAGAAATTGAATTTGCCAATGTTTCGAGCTTTTTTCTTGTCATTTCATCACTGCCATCAAAAAATATTGGCGTTTCAGGCAGATCAGAATCTTCCTTATGTAAGCTTTGTAATGGATAAAAAACTCCATAATGATC
>DATDCP010000349.1:0-2502 GCA_036524255.1 Chitinophagaceae bacterium | reverse complement strand
GAATCTTGGTAAACAGCTTGGTATAACAGAGCCTTTGTTCCAGGTTGTGTTCCGCTTCAGCGGTAATATGGAAAATAATTTTTACCTGGATGATGTTAATATCAGGTCACAAATATTGCCTGCAAAATTGAAGAATGATGGCTATCTGATCCTTCCAAATCCATTTAGAACCACATTTGGTGTATGGCATTACCAGGTTCCAACAACGCTGAGATATGTCAATGTTTATAATTCAGCTGGTCAATTGGTTTATAGTAAACAATTCCCAAGTGGCGGAGATAAATATTTCCAGATTGATCTTGGTAGTAAAGCAGCTGGTACTTATACAGTCAATCTTGGTTATGATGACAGTAACCGCAATGTGAACGTGCAGGTAGTGAAGTATTAATAACGATCACAAACGATAATGATAACCCACTTGCCTTAGGCAAGTGGGTTATTCTTTTATGTATTAAATTTGTGGTCAAATTGAATTTCAATGCTATCTACAATTGCGGAGTCGAATCTTAACGTGCCCAAAGAGTTACTTGACATACAGGAAAAAGTTTATAACAATGAAAGAATAACAGACGAAGAAGGATCATTACTTTTTCAAAAGGGTTCTCTCCCATTCCTTGGCTCACTTGCTAATTATATACGGGAAAAAAAGCATGGAGACATTACTTACTTCAACCGCAACTTCCACATAGAACCTACCAATGTTTGCATTTTCACTTGTAACTTTTGTAGTTATAGTCGCTTATATGCTCACCGGGAAGAAGGCTGGGAACTTTCTGCAGAACAAATGCTGCACATGGTTAAAAAATATGATGGACAGCCAGTGACCGAAGTACATATCGTTGGCGGCGTGCATCCTAAAATGAATCTTGAATTCTTTGCAGAAGTTTTAAGAGAAATAAAAAAACACAGACCCTCATTACATATTAAAGGGTTTACAGCAGTTGAGCTTGATTATATGTTTCGCAAAGCAAAATTGACAAACGAAGAAGGTTTGACTTATTTAAAAAATGCCGGGCTTGATTCACTACCAGGTGGTGGCGCCGAAATTTTTGATGAACAAATAAGAGAGAAGATATGTGCTGATAAAGTAAACTCAGAAGGTTGGTTAAAAATTCATGAAGCGGCACATAAACTTGGCATGCATACCAATGCTACCATGTTATATGGTCATATAGAAAATTATTCTCATCGTATTGATCACATGAGCCGCTTAAGAAGCCTGCAGGATAAGACAGGTGGTTTCAATACTTTTATTCCACTTAAATTCCGCAATAAGGATAATGACATGAGTAATGTAACCGAGAGCAGCATTGTTGAAGACATGAAAATGTATGCTGTTGCCCGAATTTACATGGACAATTTCCCTCACCTTAAAGCATATTGGCCAATGCTTGGTCGTCAAAATGCACAATTAAGTTTATCATTTGGAGTAAATGATATTGACGGCACCATCGATGATACAACAAAAATTTACAGTATGGCTGGCGCAGAAGAGCAAAATCCGTCAATGACAACAGAAGAATTAGTTGCACTGATAAAACAAGTAAAACGCCGACCAGTTGAAAGAGACACTTTATATAATGTGATCAAAGATTACTCAGCAGCAGACATGAATTCTTTGCTGAATTAACGGAATAAACAAAAGTTTGTGTAATGAATTCCCCACAAAATATTTAGAATTAAGTATAAGGTCTTCACTTACAGATTTTCAGAAAAATATTTCTCTTGCTATAAAAATTTACATTCTTATGATTGTAAATTTTTTATTATGAATGATCTTCACCAATGTCGATAATCTTGTATAAAGAAGTTCATTAACACAATTTTAGGCATAATTATCGCAGATAAAATACTATGAGAAAAAAAATAAAAAGAGCAAAATTGATCAAAGTGCTGAAGACACTTAAAATTGACGCAATAGTTCCCTTTAAAGAAAAGCCGTCAGTAGAATTATCAGAACCTGCTAAAAACGGTGAAATGAATGCATCTCAACTTTTTTCATTGTTTACTGCCGATATAATTAAAGAAGATGTAGAGTTTGTTCGCTGATCACCAGTTGTCAAAAACAAGTCCGAAACTTTCAGTGTTTAATACTTCCTTCCAATTTTCAATCAATGTTTTATAGGCTTCGCCTACAGGCATTATATTGCGGTTAAGATCAAATAATCCCAATTCATTTACCACTCCTGCATCATTTCGCAAAGCAGAATCCCAATCAACCTGGTGACATAAGCTGTACCAGGTAAATCCAATTATTGGTATACCATCATGTTTCAGTCGATGAACGTTGGCCCATTGTTTCAACAACCATTCCTTTGAAGCAGGCATTTTAATATTAGTCTCGGTATGCATTATTGGCAACTTGTATCTTCTATAATACTGGTTAGTTATTACATAATACCCAAATATTTCGCCTGCAGCTTGTGTATGCCCATTGGGAAAAACTAAATGTTCATTTGTCACATAATAATCATTTCCCATTATACATTTGGCCTTCACCTG
>DATDCP010000348.1:0-3738 GCA_036524255.1 Chitinophagaceae bacterium | reverse complement strand
ATACGCATCACCGGGCTTACACCCGGCACTGAATATGCCTTTCAATATCTGGTAGATGGGCAATTAAAAATTGCTGATCCTTATTCAGAAAAAATTCTTGATCCTTTTAATGATGGCAGCATACCTGCAAGCACATATCCTAATCTTATGCCTTATCCTTCGCAAACAACAGGCATTGTGAGTGTGTTGCAAACAAATCCCCCGCCTTATACATGGCAGGTGCCAAATTTTTCAAGACCAGATAAAAGAGGGTTGATCATTTATGAATTATTATTAAGAGATTTCCTTGCTGCTCATGATTGGAAAACGTTAAGAGACACATTGTCTTATTTTAAAAAACTCGGAATAAATGCTATCCAGTTAATGCCGATCAATGAGTTTGAGGGGAACCAAAGTTGGGGTTACAATCCTGATTTTTTTCTTGCACCGGATAAATATTACGGCACAAAGAATTCTTTAAAAGAGTTTATTGACTCGTGCCATTCGAAAGGCATTGCCGTGATCATGGACATTGCATTAAATCATGCTACAGGTCTTAATCCATTGGCAGCTTTGTATTGGAACAGTGCAACAAATCAACCTGCAGCAAATAATCCCTGGTTTAATGTAAGTGCGACCCATCCTTACAATGTGTTCAATGATTTTAACCATGAAAGTCTGGCTACCCGTTATTTCACCAGCCGTGTGGCGGAGCATTGGCTTACAGAATATAAAATTGATGGTTTCCGCTGGGATCTTTCAAAAGGATTTACACAAAATGTACAATGTGGTGGAAGTACAACCAATGAAGCTTGTATTTCTACGTATCATGCAGACAGGGTCGCTATATGGAAAAGATATTATGATACTATGCAATTGAAATCCCCCGGTAGTTATTGCATACTGGAACACTTTTGCGATAACGATGAAGAGATCGAACTTTCAAATTATGGGATGATGCTTTGGGGAAATAGCAATTATAATTTTTCTGAAGCGGCAATGGGTTGGGTGTCGACTTCAAATTTTCAATCTGGAATTTTTAAAGTTAGAGGATGGACGCAACCACATTTGGTTACTTACATGGAAAGTCATGACGAAGAAAGGTTGATGTATAAAAATTTACAGTTCGGAAATGCATCAGGTACTTATAGTACAAAAGATATTTTTACGGCGTTGCATCGAATGGAAATGTGTGCAGCATTTTTCACAATGATACCTGGACCAAAAATGATGTGGGAGTTTGGAGAGCTTGGATATGATTACAGCATCAACCATTGCACAAATGGAACAGTAAATAACGCTTGCCGTCTTGATCCAAAACCGATACGCTGGGATTATTTACAGAATGTAAGTCGTCAAAGGTTGTTTGATATTTATTCTGCTTTATTAAAACTGCGGTTTCACCCTTCATATAAAAATGGATTTTTAACTGACAGGGTAACTCATAGCCTTGGAGGTGCATTTAAATGGCTACAGGTAACAACTGATACCTCTAATTTATGTGTGATTGGAAATTTTGGTGTGATTCCTGCGCCAGGTACTGTAACTTTTCAAAATGCAGGTACATGGTATGATTATTTAAATGGCACTCCATTCACGGCAACCGGTATTCCTCAGGACATCACATTGCAGCCCGGAGAGTTTCATGTTTATCTCAACCGAAATGTTACAAATGTTGTAACAACACCTGTTAGTAACATTAATAACCAACCGGCAACATTTAAAGTGAATGTTTATCCAAATCCATTGATAGAAAACGGTGTTCTTGAAATTGAGAATGAAGAGGTAGGGGCAGCATCAATGCAATTATATAATGAATCAGGGCAAAAAGTGCTTGAAAAGTCCTTAGGCGTGTTGTCAAAAGGCGTGCATAAGATTTCACTTGATAAAAGCGAAAGAAAAAGTTTTTCACCGGGAATTTATTTACTTCGCATATCTGTAAAGAACAGTGTGCAAACGAAAAAGATAATATTATACTAATAGCTACCATCAATTGTTATGACTGCTGAAGCACTAAAAAAAATGAAGACGGCCGAGGCTGAAAAGATCAGTCATATTGATTATTTCAAAATTGCGATATCGGTTGACTGTGTCATTTTTGGTTTTGAGAAAAAAGAATTGAGAGTATTGCTGATCAAATCCGATCTTGAAGAGTTTGCAGGCAAATGGTCGTTGCTTGGGGACCTGGTAAAAGTGGAGGAGGATCTTGATAGTGCGCCCTACCGTGTATTAAGACAAAGAACAGGATTAGATGATGTGTTTCTTCAGCAAGTGGGAAGTTTTGGTGCCGTCAATCGACACCCGTCCGGTCGTGTTATCACCACTGCCTATTATTCACTGATCAATATCCGCAATCATCAATTAGAAATTACGGATAACGAAGTACACTGGCATTCTTTGAAAAATCTTAAGGATCTTGCCTTCGATCATAAAGAAATAATTGGAGCTTGTTTGCAAAGACTCCGCATACAGATCATGGATGAGCCGGTTATTTTTAATTTATTACCGGAAAAATTTTCTCTCAGGGAATTACAGGATCTGTATCAGGCTATTTTAGGGATAAAACTCGATAGAAGAAATTTCAGAAAAAAAATTGCTTTAAAAAACTGGTTGGACGATCTTGATGAAATGGAAGATGATGTACCGCACCGGCCTGGCAAACTTTATAAATTAAAAACAGGTTTGAAGAACAACAACCTTGTTGAAATAGCTGAAAAAGTTAAATAAACAAGGAAGAATTTTTCTTTACCATCTCTCTGCATTTTCCTTCTTTTATCGGTTTGATTGGTAATTTTTTTCGGCTTATCTTCTCCTTCATTCACTTAGCTCAATAGAATTACGGAATGATCAATCCTTCGAATATTTTCGGGACAGGCTTTACATCGCAAAATAAACCTGGCAATAGTACTTCCATTAAGTACATAAAAATTCTTTTTCCATTTATAGGGCTGTTGGTTTTTCTTTTTGCCTGCAATGACAGGAAGAAAGAGCCGCCGGCAATGTTTGAAGCTTTAAGCAGCGGATCAACAGGGATCGATTTTGTAAATAAACTGACCCCGACGCCACAATTCAATATGTTTAAATACATGTATTTCTATAATGGCGCTGGTGTAGGTGTTGGCGATTTTAATAATGATGGCCTGGTTGATATTTTCTTTTCTTCCAACCAGGGAGAAAATAAGCTTTACCTGAATGAAGGTGACATGAAATTCAAAGATGTAACGAAAGCTGCAAAGATCCCGCAAGATGGAGGATGGAGTACGGGAGTTTCTGTTGTCGATATTAATAATGATGGGATGCTTGATATTTATGTTTGTCGTGTTGGTAATTATGAAACATTGAAAAGCAAGAACCAGTTTTTGATCTGCAAAGGGACAGATGTTAATGGCGTGCCTTATTATGAAGATGAAGCGGGAAAGCTGGGACTTGATCTCAGCAGTTTTAGTACACAAGCTGCCTTTTTTGATCAAGATCTTGATGGTGATCTTGATTTTTTCCTGATGACTCATTCTTTGCGGCGCAATGGAACTTTTACTGAACGTTCATCTTATATAAATACGTTTGATACACTCGGTGCTGATTATCTTTTCAGAAATGATGCGGGAAAATTTACCGACATAAGTGCAAATGCAGGCATCAACAGATCTGTAATTGGTTTTGGACTTGGCTTATCTGTTGCTGATATCGATCTTGATGGTTATCCCGACTTGTACATCGGAAATGATTTTCATGAAAATGATTATTTATATATCAACCAGA
>DATDCP010000347.1:0-2177 GCA_036524255.1 Chitinophagaceae bacterium | reverse complement strand
AAAATCTGCTTCTATCTGCTTTACATCTTTTCCTGAATGATAATTTATAACATCGTATAATTCGGCTTTCAGTTTCCTGATCTCATTAACTGTAATTTCAATGTCACTTGCCTGTCCGCCAATTGCGCCACTTGGTTGATGCATCATGATCCTTGCATGTTTCAATGCAGCTCTTTTCCCTTTTGTACCTGCAGCCAGCAATACAGAAGCCATCGAGGCTGCCACACCAATACATATTGTCGCTACATCAGGAGTTACATATTGCATGGTATCGTATACTCCTAACCCGCTATACACACTTCCGCCAGGGCTATTTATGTACATATTAATATCTCTTGTCCTATCAGTAGAGTCAAGAAACAATAATTGTGCTGTAACAATATTTGCCACTTCATCATTTATAGGATAGCCAAGAAAGATGATACGGTCCATCATTAGTCGGCTGTACACATCCATTACTGCTACATTCATGGGACGTTCTTCAATGATGTTAGGAGTAAGACCTGTTACCATTTGGCTTGCATAGCCATGAAGGGTATTGCTGGAAATACCGCGGTGTTTTACCGCATACTTTTCAAATTCAGAATTAAAACTCATTTCGTTTTGTTTGCAGATTAAGGCAATGATCGCCAATTGGTCTGATTCATCAAATATCCGTCCAAATGGCAAAACCACAAAATCAGTGACACGAATTACTAGAATTAAGACGAATTGACACTAAATAAAAAAGGCCACGGATACCCGAAGCCTTTTTACTTTTAAATTTTGACTTTTGAATTTAGTGGTGGTGATGCTGATGCTCCTCCTGCATTTTCACAAAATCTTCCATTGCAATTTCTTTTTCAGTCGGCTTCACTTGTGATTCGGCCCATTCAAAGATCTTTTGTCCTTGTATGCGGTTATAAGCATCCTCAATATACTTGCGATCCTGCATCATCTTGTCAACATAATTATCTACCCAGGGTTGGTCATCTCCACCCATAGGCATATTCATATATCCGAATAATTGTTGCTTTGCAAAAGCCTTTAGTTCTTCAGGTTTTACGTCAATATTATTTTCCCTTGCAATTTTATCACTGATCAATGTCCATTTTAGCTGGTTCTTAAAAGTGGGAAATTCTTTCTCGGCTTCTTCTTCTGTCTTTTTTTCCTCTCCCTGTGTCTGCATCCACTTTTTCAAAAATGATTCAGGAAAATCAATAGTTGTTCCATCCAGCAACTCATGATAAGCCATGTGCTGCAATTGACCTTTTGCCTGGTTATCCCAATAAACCTGTATTTCTTCCTTAACCTTATTCCTGAAATCAGATTCAGTTTTTACCTCATCATTTGGGTAAAGCTGCTTATAGAATTCTTCATTCAATTCTCTTTTCTCAAGCAAACCGATCTTTGTTATCTGGATCTTGAAATGCTTTTGTGAAGAAGCTGGGTCATTTTTATCAACACTAAGATCACTTAAAATAAAATCAAGTTCTTTTTCATCAAAAGCTTTATCAAGCTGTGTAACAATATAGTCATTGATAGTTTTTCCGATAAGGTTGCCCCGAAAACTTTCTTTAAAATATTTTACAAGAAGAGAATTATCTTTCTTTATACCCCCTTCAATTTCATTTGCATTTTCATCAACTTCAGAAAAGATCACATTCAATACATTCTCTTCTGTGTTCACCGTGTTCTCATCTTTCATATTGCCGTAGCGATTCTGCAGACGGGTGATCTCGTTGTTGATCATCTCATCAGTGATCTTCACTTTATAATGTATCGTCTTTGCATTTGAAAGATCGGCCAATGCAAAATCTGGTTTCATTCCTATTTCAAAATGGAAAGTGTAATCGGCCGGGTTGTTTACATCAAGTTGTCGAATATCCATTTCAACCGGGAGTGGTTGAGCAAATATGTCAAGCTTTTCTTCCTCAAGATATTTGATCAGTTCCCTGTCAACTGTACGAAGGACTTCATCAGTAAACAAAGAAGGACCATACATTTTTTTGATCAAACCAGCAGGCACCATTCCTTTTCTGAATCCGGGAATGTTGGCTTTCTTGCTATGATCTTTTAATGATTTTTCAAAAGTGGGGAGGTAATCGGTTTTCTCCAGTTTTAATGTGATTTTCTCGTTCAGTAAACCGATATTCTCTTTTGTAACTGTAGCCATATTTCAAGATTTAAAATAAACT
>DATDCP010000346.1:0-8439 GCA_036524255.1 Chitinophagaceae bacterium | reverse complement strand
TTAGTGCCTGAACCAAGCTCTACCATTTTTCCATCAATCTTTGCTAGTAACTCTGTTTCGCTTTTAGCAATTATGTCAATTGCAGAATCTTCAAGTGCTTCAGTTTCCGAATAAGAAAAACTTTTACGAACTGCGTTTTCTGCCCATTCTATGTTACGGTGTCTTTTTTCTGCGATCGATCTTATAAATGCAGCGGCATCGTTGGTAACTTTTTCATTCATGGTGCTGTCCATTTGGTTCTGCAGCGTTACAGGATGTGCGGCGCCGATATTTGTACCCGGCGCCATAGCTGAAATATGTGCAGCCAGTGTAATAAAAACTCCTGCAGAACCTGCTTGTGCACCGCCTGGCGAAACATAAACAATCACCGGCACCGGCGAGTCAAGTATATCACTTACGATCTTTCTTGTGGATTTTAATAACCCGCCGGGAGTATTAAGATGAATGATGATACATTCCGCTTTTTCACGAGTAGCTTTTTCAATACCATTATGAATAAAATCTGCCGAGGAAGGATTGATAGTACCATCAATCTTCATTGAGATCACCGTTTGTGCATCAATAACAGGCGGGAATAAAAAAAGAAAAAGACAATATAATAAAATATGCTTCATAAGAAGCCTGTCTCCCGACAGGCAGGCCGGGGTTGAAAAGACCTTTTTGTAAGTTACTGAAATCGGCGGACAATGAATGATAAATAAACATTCGGGCAGTGTTTCAGTTTGAATTTAAAATTAAACCAGGGAGATACAATTACATTAGGTTATAAGGAGGGTAACCTCTGTGTTTCTTTGTAAACTTTTTCTGTGGTTAAAAAAACAAATTGAGACACTACCAACATTCGGTCCGTGTATGATTATAAAAAATAAAAAGTATCAATTTGAAAAGCTGTAAAGACTGTTTTTTTTAAAGGTGAATATTTAAATAAACATATTTTTAAGATAGGAAATTCAACAGGGAACTTACTATGCATCTTTATGGAGAATTACTATTTCAAACATAAATCAGGGGATGGCTAGCAACCTTTCCAAAAAATTATTAATTTGTATTTGTCGTAATCCACTATCCAATAAAAAGCTATGGAACTAAGCCAACACCGCCTTCACCACCTGCTGGGTAAATTAAAAACTCCCCGAGTAAGCAGACCCAATGTTTTCCTGAAACAGAACCTGATCTCTTTATTGCAACGGATCAAAACACTCGGTTATAAGGAAACAATGGAGGAATATGAGTTGCGTAAGTTGGGAATATTTAATCAACTGAATTTTTTTCAATTCCTCTCAGGTGTATTTATTTTTTTTACTTGTCTTTTTTATCATGAAAAATTTTCAGGCTGGATCTGTATATTAAGTTGCCTTCCTTTGCTTGTTAGCTCTCTCGTTTTATACATGAACAGCCAGTATAAGCATAAGGCTGCGCTGATTGCTTATTTTATTCTGCATCCTCTTGCTGCTAGTTTTATTTTCATGAATGGCATGCATCTCGGCATTGACCTTTATTTTATATTATATGGCATTCTCGCAGTTTTCTTTTTGAAAGATCTGGCCTTCATGGTCTTTACAATAGCTTTTTCGATGGTGAATTTTTTTATGCTGTCTGTCGTATTAAATCAATTTCTTTATCAACTTGAGAATATTAATGTATTCCTGTACCTCGTTAATGAAGGAGTTGCGATCGTATTTATTTTTTATGGATTATATCTTGTCAAAAATGAAAATACTATTTACCAGCTAAGCATTCTTGACAAGAACAATTCCCTGCAGCAAAAGAATGTACAGATACAAATACAATCGGAAAAAATTAAAAAAGATGCTAGTCTTCTTGAAAAGCAAACAGAAGAATTAACTGAATTAAATGCATTAAAGAATAAATTGTTCGGCATTATTTCCCATGACCTGAAAGCGCCTATGTATGCTTTGCGAAATTTCTTCAGCGAAGTTCAACAAAATAATATGACGGCCAGGGAATTAAAAAATATGATCCCTGCAGTGGTAAGTGATCTGACTTACACTACCAGTTTAATGGATAACTTGCTTCAATGGTCAAAGGCTCAAATGCAATCCAATGCTGTTTATCCGCAACGGGTTGATATTGGCAAGTCAATAGATGAAACATTACAGTTGTTGCGCAGACAATCAGAAACAAAGCGGATCACGATTGAAAGCGAGAGCAGTGAAGGCGTTTTTGGTTTTATGGATAAAGATATGCTGAGCCTTGTTTTGCGCAACCTGATATCAAATGCAATAAAGTTTACACCTGAAAAAGGAACTATAAAAATAGGTGTTCATGAAAATTGTACACTTGTTGAAGTATTTGTGCAGGATACCGGAACTGGTATCAGTCCTCAAGCATTGAAAAAGATCAACAGCAATGATTTTTATTCAACAAAAGGAACGGCAAATGAGTCAGGCACAGGGTTGGGATTAAAACTGTGTAAAGAATTCATGGTAAGAAATGGAGGACAGCTTTATATCGAAAGTAAATTAGGCGAAGGAAGCACATTTTCTTTCTCACTACCAAAAGCAGTTGATATAAGATAGGGATTGTTATGTTGTGGGCTGTTTGCGAAAAATTTTCTCCAGCAATCCATATAACTCAGGGTGTTTTTCTTTCAACAGCTCTGGTCTTTCAAAAAAATATTCTGACACCACAGCAAAGAATTCAGCTTCATTAGTCGCTCCATAAGGATCAATGTCTGATTTATTTTCATCGATCAATCTTATTTCGTGTTGCATAAGCTGCAACCAGGGTTGTATATATTTTTTTTCAAGGATAAATGCCGGAATCCCATCAATATCACCATCTGTTTTATCAACAAGGTGTACAAACTCATGTATCGCTGTATTTTCCTTTCCTGTTTTATTAATAAATGCCTGTCGCAACTGGTGCTGTGATAAGATCATAACATGATTTAATGCGCCACTCCCAACCATACCCAACACATCCCGACCATTTCCCTGTTGTTCAAATTCATGATTGAATGAATCAGGATATAGCAATACTTCATGAAGATGTATATATTCCCAGCCGGGAAAATTAAAGATCGGGATGATCGCACTGGCAGCTATCAATACTTTGTCGAAGTCTTCCACAACTGTATTTACTCCCGTAATTTTTGTTTTCGATAGAAAATGCTGAACCCTGTTTTCAAACTCGGTTTTTCTTGTTTCTTTCAGTTGCTGGTAGAAGGGTACTTGTTCTGAAAGTATCTGCCTGTAGGAAGCGGGTATCGGTTCAACATGAACAGTAGTTACTTTTGTTTTCTTTTTGATCCTAAACAAAAAAATAAAAAGTAGCCCGGCTGCAGCCATAGAAGAAATTGTGATAAGGAATGGATCCATAGAATGATGAAATTAATAACTTTCTTAGAAAAAATTCTTTCTTAAATTCATCTAATGAAAAAGATCGCCCTGCTTTACTTTCTATTCTTTGCTTTCATTCAAAAAGCAATTTCCCAAACAGTTGCTATTAATTTTGATAAGGCTTCTTCCCAACAACGTTATGGAGTGTTGCGGATAGAAAATGCTTTAAAAGTAAAGGGATATAAATTATCTGCTATGCCTGCAGCAATTCAGATCAATCTTTCACTACAAGCCAAACTTGGTTCAGAAGCCTTTTCAATAAAAAAAGCAAAACAAACAATAGATATCATTGGTGGAGATGAAAGAGGATTGATCTATGGTTGTCTTTCATTAGCAGAAGATATTGGTAACGGTATTTCTCTAAACAACTGTAAAACAAAAAATGAAAAACCATTTCTTGCTTTTCGTGCTATCAAATATGATCTTCCATGGGATACCTATCGCCATAGTTATGCACTGGAATTGCATGATCAAACCTGCCGTGATACCAGCTATTGGAAAGTTTTCCTCGACATGATGGCGACAAATCGTTTCAATACCCTTACACTCTGGAATCTTCATCCATATACTTTTTTGATCAAACCAAAGAATTTCCCTGAAGCAAGTCCATGGAATGAAGCAGAGATGAGAGAGTGGCAAAAACTTTTTCATTCGATTGTCAACATGGCAGCAGAAAGGGCAATTGAAACTTACATTATCCCTTTCAACATTTTTGTTACTCCTGAGTTTGCGAAAGCACATAATGTGGCGATGGATAATTTAACTCATGAATATTTTGTAAATGGCGACACTTCAGAAATTATAAAAAAATATACACGTGAATGTGTTACGCAAATGCTTGAAGAGTATCCCGGTATTACCGGTATGGGTCTTACATTGGGAGAAGGCATGGGTGGTATGACGCCACAACAACGGGAAAGTTGGATGAAAGAAACCATTATTGAAGGAATGCGATTGGCAAAACGAAAATCAAAACTTATTCATCGTATTCCTTTTTCAAGTACTACTGGTTCATTGGGAATTACAAGTATTGAAACTGAACAATTGACACGAGAAGGGATAGAAAGAGAAGCCGCAATGGGTTTTACCGAAGGACCGATTTGGGCCGATCTAAAATTCAACTGGTCACATGCACACTCAACAACAAAACTTATTAAAGTACACGGCGGAAAATTATATGATACTTATTTCAACCCTGAACCAACTGCGTATAAAATAGTTTGGACTGCCCGCAATGAAGATTTCTTTTGTCTTCGCTGGGGAGTGCCTTCTTTTGTTCGTAGCCATGTTTTGCAAAACAAAAGATCATATTCTGGTGGTTATATTATCGGTTCTGAAACGTATATTCCCGCTAAAGATTATTTTACCAAAGATACAGCTGGTCTTTCCTGGAAATATGCGTTCGAAAGGCAATGGCTGTTTTATAAACTCTGGGGAAGATTAATGTATGATCCAAACATAGCTGATGAGCCATTTAAAAAAGAGTTCATCCGGCGTTATGGAAATGCCGGCGAACAATTATTGACAGCTTCTTCATTAGCCGGCAATACACCATTGCAATTAGCTTCTTATTTCGATTGTGGCTGGGATTTTACATTGTATAGTGAAGGCGTGATGGCCTTGGATAACACAACCAAGCGGGTTGATTATATTTCTATTGATCGCCTTATCAAGCAGCCGCCATTAGATACAAATTATATTTCGATAATTGAATATGTAAAACGAACAGAGTCTAAAACGATCTTTGATAAAAAAGCGATCACTCCAACGATGCTTGCAGAGACACTGGAGAAAGATTGTAACAATGGATTAAAACTTGTCAGCAAGATAAATACATCAGGTGATAAAGCGTTGCTTTATGAAATAGCTGATATAAAAGCATGGTCTTATCTAGGTCTGCACCTGGCGGAAAAAATAAAAGGAGGCATTGCTTTGCAAACCTATCGAACTCGTGGTGGTGAAAGCAATAAGCAGAATGCGATAAAGCATTTACAAATGGCATTGACCTATTGGGATAACATCATCAGTATTACAAAACCATTATATAAAAACATGCCGCTGGTACATTTAAGTCAGCAGGGTGGTAAAGAAAGTAGAGAGAATTTTTATCTCACTTTTCATTGGGAAGGGAGCCGGCCGGATGTCGCAAGGGATGTTGAAATAGCGCAAAAAGCTGTTGTCAACAAGCAATAAGATTTTATTTATCCCATCAGCCATGGAGAGGACAGAGGAAATGCACAATTAATAAATAAATGACTACAGATCATTGTTACCTTCAGACAAATTTTTTTTATGCCAAAGCTTTACATGTTATTGATCGGTGCCAGCCCACCGGAACGGAACATTGAACAACATGATGTTTTCTTTGGTATCGGGGACAGCATTAAAGATCTGATTCCAGACGTACTTGCATTCTGGCCCGGAAACAGTAAACTGCATTTTGATGCATGGCGGGAAGTAACCAGCGTAAATGGTTACAAAGTAGAAATTGTTTTAAAAAACGAAAACAAACAAAACAGTGCATTCAAATTATTCTTTATTAATCTTGGTGGTTATAAACAAAATGAGTTTGAAGAATTTCATTATAAAATGGTGATTGCTGCGGCTGATAAGTCAGAAGCCATTAATCTCTCAAAACAAACTGCGTTCTTCAAGCATACAGGTTTTAAAGGCGCCACTGCACATATTGATGATAAATTTGGAGTAGATGTAGATGATATTTACGAAATAACTGATATACTACCCGCTGGTGTAAAAGAAAAATACAGCCTATCGGTAAATACTGCGGATTCGTTTGCTGAAGATGAAATAAAGCTGGGCTATTTTAAGCTGAGCATGTTTCAATAAACAGTAGATGCATTTAAAAATCATCACCTGATCAAAATAAAAGTTCCCTTCTCTTTTTTCGCAGTTTCGTTTTCAAATTGATAGGAACACTGCCATACAAAAACAGAGCTGCTTTGAGGTTGTCCTTTGTACATGCCGTTCCATCCTTTTGCAGGATCATTAGTTTCAAATATCAATTCACCCCAGCGATTGTAGATCCAGAAACGGTATTGTATCACATTTCCAAGCAGAATAGGTTTTAGCAGATCATTTTTACCATCATTGTTAGGTGTAAAGGCAGTTGGTACGAAAAACCCTTTCCCGCAATCTTTAGGGCTTACTATAATGGTGTCTTTTCCAACACAATTATTATCATCCTTTACCTGTAACCAATACTGACCCGGTTGTTTTATTATAATACTTGAAGCAGTGCCGCCTGTACTCCATAAGTATTGATTAAATGAAGTCATTGTTTTTAATTGGATATCTCCATAAGAACAAATTGAAGTATCCGGTCCTAAAAATCCACTGGGTTGAGGGAACATCAATGTGATCTTTGTTGTATCTGTACCCTTACATCCATGAGCATCTGTAACGTTTACCGAATAAACACCAGTATTGCTTACAATAATAGATGGAGAACTGCTGCCTGTACTCCAGGTGTAATTTATAAAACCACTTCCCGCATTTAAGGTTTTTTGATCACCGCTGCAAAGACTTGAATCCTTGTTAAGTGATACAACCGGTAACGGGTAAACATTCAAAACATTCAAGGTATCAAACGACTTACATCCTTCTGCAGTACTCCCAATAACGGAATAAACTCCTGCAGCATGAGCTGTGATCTGCTGTGTAATATTTCCATTGTTCCATTGATATTGTGTAAAACTTGTACCCGCATCCAGTATTAAACTATCGCCTGTACAAAAACTCTGATCAGATCCAAGATCTATTGGCAGTGAACTGCGGACACTGATATGAACAGTATCATACGCAAAACATCCCGGTGTTTTTTCTGCTTTTAATGTATAAGCAGTATCAACTGCCGGGTTAATGATCACCTGCTGCAAGTTTGTTGTACTTATATTATAATCAGGAGACCATGCATAACTTATAAATCCTGAAGGTGCTTGTAATTGCAGCGTATCTGAATTACACATTGTTCTGTCGGGGCCAATTGAAATGGGAACTGGTGGAGCTACTGATACTAATACAGTGTCGGCAAAAGAATTTCCGCAAACATCAGTTACATCTACATAATAGGTTCCCGGGCCTGTAATAGTTATAAGTGAATCTGTTGCTCCATTGTTCCAGAGATAAGTAGCATAACCGCGGTGTGCATTTAGTATAATAGTATTCGATTGACAGATCGATGTATCTGGCCCGATGTTCACGGGACCAGGTGAATTATTATATATGCTGACTAAAACTGAATCAGAAAACTCTCCGCATGATGTCTGCATCCTTGCATACAACCATCCCTGCCAGGCCTGGTCAAACTTCAACACTATTGTCGTGTCATCCACAACCTGGAATGACTGGAGAACAGTAGTATCAATTAACCAGTTCACTTTTGCGCCGCATTGAATATTTTTAAAAGCAGTAAATGTAAAATCCTGCTGGAGATCACATGAATTTGCAGTACCATGGATCTTTAGAGTGTCGCAATATGTTTTTTGATAACAGGGAGGTGATGCTATATAATCAATTGGCACCACGCTGTTATTTTGATTATTAGTGCTGATAATCGGGTTGGAACCAGGAGCAGTCCATACAAAGTTGTTTGGCTTATAAGTTATCGGAGCTGTACTGGAAAAATTATCGATCGTTCCAAGGCATTCGCTGCTGGTATCGGTAACATGCATCAATGTATAGTACAGGTAAAAATTATCCTGGCCTACTGTTGCCAGGTTGTTTATATAAACCACCGATCCATCATCAAACAGTTCTGCATTATCATAGAATACCTCCAAACCATTGATTTGTTTTTTTCGCTGATGTAGAATGGTCCCGTTATCTGCAATTCCATAATACTTGACCTCATCCGGATAATTTAGCTGCACTGACAGGCCATAGATCACTTTGCCAAACCGGTCAACTTTTATCTTGCTTTCATAAGCATTATTGGACAGTGTAGAGTTGATCGTATATCCTTTTACAAAATCATAATTGCTGTTGAATTCCAGTACAGAAAAATGTGGAAGGTTTGCACTTAGAGGATTGAAAAAATCGCCGAAAGTATTTCCATACA
>DATDCP010000345.1:0-2311 GCA_036524255.1 Chitinophagaceae bacterium | reverse complement strand
AAAATACATTTATAACTTATTCGGTTGTTTAATGATCTGAGCATATGAAATCGTTACCAAAAACTAAAACGGGCATTAGTGGTCTTGACGAAATAACCCTGGGAGGAATTCCGAAGGGTAGGCCCACACTTATCTGCGGCGGACCGGGATGCGGTAAGACGCTTTTCTCAATCGAATTTCTGATAAACGGGGCTACACGTTTCAAAGAGCCGGGAGTGTTTATAACATTCGAAGAAAAAACAGAAGAGCTTACAATGAATGTAGCTTCCCTGGGCTTTGACCTGGAGAAATTGCAAAAAGAAAAAAAGCTGAGGCTTGATTACATACGCATTGAAAGAAGTGAGATAGAAGAAACCGGCGAGTATGATCTTGATGGATTATTTATAAGATTAGAACATGCAATTGATAGCATTGGAGCAAAAAGAGTTGTGCTTGACACGATGGAGAATTTATTTGCAGGATTAACAAACCTGGGAATACTTCGGGCTGAGCTGCGGCGACTTTTTCTTTGGCTAAAAGACAAAGGAGTTACTGCTATTGTTACTGGTGAACAAGGTGATGGTAAACTTACACGACATGGCCTGGAAGAATATGTTTCTGATTGTGTCATCTTATTAGATCATCGTGTGATAAACCAGATCTCAACACGCAGATTACGTATTGTAAAATATCGGGGTTCGGCACATGCCACTAATGAGTTTCCTTTTTTAATTGATGAAGACGGCATTTCAGTTTTGCCCGTAACTTCTTTAAAACTCAACAGGGCAGTTTCATCAGAAAGAATAAGCACTGGTGTGCCGACTCTTGATGAAATGTTTGGGGGAAAAGGTTTTTATCGCGGCAGTAGTGTTCTTGTTTCAGGAATGGCGGGCACCGGCAAAACAAGTATAGCTGCTTACTTTGTGAATGAAGCCTGTAAGCGAAATGAAAAAGCAATCTATTTTGCATTTGAGGAATCGCCACCCCAAATTATCCGAAACATGAGATCGATCGGGTTAAATCTTGATCCGCAGGTAAAAAAAGGATTGTTACAATTTCATTCAGCCCGTCCTGCCTTACACGGCCTTGAAATGCACCTTTCGACTATTTATAAAATTGTAAGAGAATTCAAACCAACTACAGTAGTGCTTGATCCGATCACAAATCTTGTTTCTGTGGGGCTGATCAATGAAGTGAACTCGATGTTGCTGCGCCTGATCGATTTTTTACAGGGAGAAGGCATTACTGTTATGCTGACAGCCTTAATGAAAGTGATGGATGACCGAATGGATGAGGGAGTTTCTTCTTTGGTAGATACATGGATCAATTTAAAAGATATAGAATCAAATGGCGAACGTAACCGGGTTTTATCTATAATGAAAGCAAGGGGAATGAAACATTCCAACCAGGTAAGGGAATTTATAATTTCAAATCGCGGTTTGAACCTTGTTGAAGTTTACCTTGGACCAAAAGGAATTCTTCTTGGTTCAGAAAGAAAGGAACAAGAATTGCAGAAGCTAAAGGGCCAGGAATTGAAAGATCAAGATCAAAGAAAGGAGATGGCCCGCAGAAGGCAGGAAAACGGAATTCTAAAGCAACCAAAACAAAAGATCGGAAAATAAACCATGGCAAAAAAGCAATATACATGGGAGCTGCGACTATATGTTGCAGGCAAAACACCCAAGTCAGTAACTGCTTTACAAAATCTTCAAAAATATTGCGAAACCCATTTAAAGGGACAATATAAAATTGAAGTCATCGATTTGCTGGTACATCCACAGTTGGCGGAAGGCGACCAGATATTCGCCATACCAACACTGGTGAGAAAAGTACCTGAACCAATTCGAAAAATAATTGGTGATCTTTCAAATGAAGAAAAAGTACTCGTAGGCTTAAATATCCGCCCGATGAAACAATTAATGCAATGAAGCAAAACTCAGTAAATGGAAATGGTAAGAGCAAAAGCAATGATGATTCTTATGTTTTCCGTTTGTATGTAACAGGGGCTTCTCCCAATTCTCTTCGGGCTATTGCAAACACAAGAGAATTATGCGAAGAGCATTTTAATGATAATTACGAGTTGGAAATAATTGATGTGCATCAGCAACCATCTGTTGCGAAACAAGAAAACATTATTGCATTGCCTTTGCTTATAAAAAAGCATCCTTTGCCCGAGAAGCGATTGATCGGAGATATGTCTGATATGGCGAGGGTGCTTAAAAGTATTGGAGTATCAAATGGTGGTTTATAAATGAAAGAAACAAAGACTTACGAAGAACTTTTGGAAGAATTGGAAGATCTTAGTTTCCAACTTAAAGAAGCTAATGAAACC
>DATDCP010000344.1:0-5230 GCA_036524255.1 Chitinophagaceae bacterium | reverse complement strand
TCGTAAGAGTGTAAAGAAAATGCAGAGCATTGAAAAAATGTTAGGCGATGGTTCTTTTGACAGCATTACAAAAAAAGAACGTCTTACACTTAGCCGTGATAAAGAAAAAATGGAAAAAGTTCTTGGTGGTATCGCACAACTTAGTCGTGTTCCAGCTGCATTGTTCATAGTCGATATCGGTCATGAGCATATCGCATTAGCAGAAGCAAAACGTCTTGGTGTTGGTACATTTGGTGTTGTTGATACTAACTGTGATCCAAACAAAGTTGATTTTGCTATTCCTGCAAATGATGATGCAACAAAATCGATCGCCATCATTACTCAATATATTACTGCAGCTATTGCAGAAGGATTAGCTGAACGCCAGGCTGCAAAAGACGAAGAAACAGATGATGCATCTCTTTCTGATGAAAATCAAAAGAAGGCTGCAAGAATGGAAGCAGAAGCACAAGCTGAAGCAGGCGGCGGTGGTAAACCTCGTGGCGGTGGTCAACCAAGACGTCGTACACCAAGCAGCCCAAAGAGAACAAGTAACAGGTAGGCCAAACCCCCTGTCCCCCTAACGGGGAGACTTGGTTTGTAGTTTTCCTTTCTTGTTTTTAAAGTTCTTTAAAGTTTGAAATGAAGATTGTGTGATACCAGCTTCAGTACTACTATCATCGTCTGTTGCGACGCTCCGTTCAGATTTCTCTTCGCTATTCAACAATAGCGTCGCAGTTTACCCAGAGCGAAGCGAAGGGTCGCACTCTTCAACGTTTTGTTCTTTACTGAACAATAATCAAAAACAATTTTAAACTTCCTAAGCCCCTTTAGGGGTTTGGGGTTAAATTATTAATTACAATGTCAACCGTAACAATAAGTGCCCAGGATATAAATAAGTTGCGCCAAATGACCGGCGCCGGCATGATGGATTGCCGCAAAGCATTAACAGAAACCAATGGCGACTTTGAAGCAGCCATTGACTGGTTAAGAAAGCAAGGACAAAAAGTTGCTGCTAAGCGTAGTGACCGTGAAGCAAAAGAAGGCGTGGTGATCGCAAAAACAACGGCCGATAACAAGACAGGTATCGTTGTTTGTGTAAGCTGCGAAACAGATTTCGTTTCTAAAAATGCAGACTTCGTGGTATTCGGTCAAAGTATTGCTGATGCTGCTATTACTAATAATGTAAGATCACTCGAAGAATTATTAGCATCTAAAGCTGGTAATGCAACGGTGGCAGAATTAGTGAATGATAAACTTGCTGCAATTGGTGAAAAGATCGGTGTTACAAAATTCGCAAGAATAGATGCTGAGTATGTTGCTTCCTATATTCATGGTGCATACAGAATTGGTGTATTAGTCGGATTAAGTAAAGATGCAGCTGAGGTTGGTAAAGATGTAGCTATGCAGATTGCTGCATTGAATCCGGTTGCAGTTGATGCAGCTTCTGTTTCTGCTGACGTTATTGCCCGTGAAAAATCGATCATTGTTGAATTAATGAAGCAAGATCCAAAGATGGCAGGCAAACCTGACGAAATGCTTGCTAAAATTGCCGAAGGTAAAATGGGAGCATTCTTCAAAGAGCAAACCTTAACAGCACAAGCTTTTGTAAAGGATGGCAGCAAAACAGTTGCTGATTATTTGAAAGAAAATGGCGACGTGAAAGTGACTGAATTCAAAAGAGTGGCTTTAGGTTAAATTTTGCAGATCAAAATATTTTAAGGGAGTCATTCGGCTCCCTTTTTTTATTTTTATAAAATGGAAAATATAAATCAGTACTTCGGGGCAAATAAAAACTTATGGAATCAGCGAACTGCCGTGCATAAAGATTCTGCATTTTATGATCTTGAAGGATTTAAAAAGGGAGCAAATGTTCTTACTCCAATTGAATTAAATGAAATTGGTGATGTGTATGGAAGATCGTTACTGCATTTGCAATGTCATTTCGGAATGGATACAATGAGCTTTAGCCGTATGGGTGCAAAGTGCACAGGAATTGATCTGAGTGATGATGCTATTCAACTTGCAAGAGAAATTAATGACGAGTTGAAGCTTGATGCAAAATTTGTTTGTTGTAATGTATATGAAACTTCAGAGTATGTAAAAGAACAATTCGATATTGTTTTTACTTCTTATGGAACAATTGGCTGGTTACCCGATCTCGACCCATGGGCAAAAGTGATAGTTGAAAGATTAAAGCCAGGCGGTTTTTTTTATATAGCCGAGTTTCATCCGGTAGTCTGGATCTTTGATGACGATTTTACTCATATCAAATATTATTACGATAATCGCGAACTTATCATTACAGAAAATGAAGGAACTTATACAGATCGTAACGCCGATATCAAAGGCAAGGAATACAGCTGGAATCACAGCATTAGTGAAGTACTGAATGCGCTGATCAGTGCAGGGCTAAAAATTGAATTTTTTAATGAACACATGTATTCGCCATATCCTTGTTTTAGAAATGTGGTGGAATCAGAAACCGGCAAGTGGCATATAAAAGGAATGGAGGGAAGGATTCCGATGGTGTATTCTTTGAAGGCAGTAAAAAGTTGAATAGTGAACAGAACCCTGAAGAGTGCGACGCAAGGAAAGATGAGCAGAATTACTGTTGCCGGCAACAAATTAAAAACCATTCAAAAAATCGTCTTTCCCTATCTTCGCAACGTAATAAAAAACACTGCGGCACATGGTTCCAAAGTACAAACGCATCCTGCTGAAACTCTCGGGTGAATCTTTGATGGGGAATAAGAATTTTGGATTTGATAATGACGTAATTGCCCAATATGCTGCCGACATAAAACTACTGACAGAGATAGGCGTGGAAGTGGCGATCGTAATTGGCGGCGGTAATATTTATCGTGGCATGAATGAGGCGGAAACCGGGATCGAAAGAGCTCATGGCGATTATATGGGAATGCTGGCCACGGTGATCAATGGGATGGCCTTGCAGGCAGGACTTGAAAAAGTGGGTGTATTTACAAGATTGCTCAGCGCTATTAAGATGGAACAGATCGCCGAACCTTATATTCGTCGCCGTGCTATCCGGCATTTGGAAAAAGGCCGGGTTGTGATCTTTGGCGCTGGCACCGGCAACCCTTATTTTACAACCGACACCGCAGGTTCGCTCCGGGCTATCGAGATCAATGCAAGTGTAATTTTAAAAGGGACGAGGGTTGATGGTATTTATACTGCCGACCCGGAAAAAGACCCTTCTGCAAAAAGATTTGATAAAATAACTTTTGCAGAATGCATAAGCAAAAACCTGCGGGTGATGGATATGACCGCTTTCACTCTTTGTATGGAAAACAATCTTCCAATTGTAGTATTTGATATGAACAGACCGGGCAACCTTCGCCGGGTAGTAACTGGCGAAAAAGTAGGCACATTGGTCACTAGTTAATGACACTTCAATTTCTTTATTCAGTCTTTGCAGATTTTGTGAAAAACTTACCGGGTCAAAACTGACAGATTTTTATTAGTTTTCATTGTGATTATATATATGTTAAGTATTAGCTTATCCACTTTTGAGATCGTTCTTCTTTTTGGCAGCGCCATTGTTGTCGGGTTTGTGATCAATTTTTTCTTCTCGAGCAGAAAAGGAATGAAGAAGGATATGCAGGAAACCAAGAAATCCTTAAGCAGTGGTATTGATGAATGGAAATTGAGATATATAAGCGAAGCGGAAATAAAAGATAAAGAAATTACAGATCTGAAAAACCGGTTGCTAGATGCGACTGAAAATAAAAGGATATACGAAATTGAGATCGAAGAGCTGAAAAGCCAGGTAAAAAAATTGAACCTGGATGTTCAGCAAACAAGATCAGAAAAGCCCTTACCACAAACAAGACCTGATTATTACGAACAACTTCGACAGGCGCAGCAAAGCCTGATGGATCATAATGCCAAAATAAGCCAACTGTTGGAGCAGGTTGATGTAATTAAGGAAACAGAAGAAAAAAGCCAGGAGATATTGCGAAGCAATGAAGAGCTGAGCATGCAGATCAAAGACATGAAATATTTGTTGGAGGAAAAAGAAGATGAGATCAATCATATAAAGGAAAAGGAACACCTTACAAGCGAGATGAGTGCAATGCTGGATAGTGCTTATAGTGAGTTTAATACCCTGCAAGGCAAAATACATAAGTTAGAATCACAACTTTCTTCATCAAAAATGATGAATATAGAATATGAAGATCTGAAAGAAGCTTATTATAAAGTTATCCGTGAGTTGGATGAATCAAAAAATAAGGTCAATCATTACTTGCACGAAAACCAGGTATTGCAAATTGAATTATCAAAGGTGGAGGATAAGTTAAGCGAATCCAATCATCAGCGTCAACAATTGCACAAGAAGGTTGCTTACCTGGAGGAACTTAACAATGATCTTCACCAAATGACA
This sequence comes from Chitinophagaceae bacterium, assembly GCA_036524255.1. Taxonomy (GTDB): domain Bacteria; phylum Bacteroidota; class Bacteroidia; order Chitinophagales; family Chitinophagaceae; genus VBAS01. Next base: position 846 of record DATDCP010000344.1, on the reverse strand, counting down.
GAAGCAAATAAAAAACTTGAAGGCCAGATAAAAAGATTGGGAGAATTGGAAAGTAAGCTAAACATTGTGGCTGAAGAAAGGGACAGGTTAAGAGAAAAAACAGGAACGGGGTTATAGCTGATCAAAATCATAAAGTAAAAGCTCCGGTCGGAGCTTTTTTTATTAATGCAGGTTTACCTTTACAATGAATTAAATTTTATGCATAACAATATTGCAGATATAAGAAGGGATTATTCTCACAAAAGTTTATCAGAAAGCGACGTAGATGCAAATGCGATCAAACAATTTGAAAAATGGTGGCATGAAGCCGTGAATTCAAAGATCGATGAAGTGAATGCAATGACGCTTGCCACCGCTTCCCTTGATGCATTACCTTCAGCAAGAATTGTTTTATTGAAAGAAGTTAATGAGAAAGGGTTTGTGTTTTTTACCAACTATGAAAGTTATAAAGCACAGCAACTTGCTGAAAACCCAAAAGCCTGTCTCGTTTTCTTTTGGAAAGAATTGGAAAGACAAGTGAGAATAACAGGATTAATTGAAAAGATAAGTGTAAAGCAAAGTGATGAATATTTTCAATCACGTCCTGAATCAAGCCGTATTGGTGCATGGGCATCGCCACAAAGCCGTGTGATCGAAAACCGGAATTGGCTTGATGAAAAATTTAATGAACTGGTGAATAAAATGGAAGGAACTTCAATTCCCCGCCCGCCGCATTGGGGAGGTTATATTGTAAAACCTGTAGTAATTGAATTTTGGCAGGGAAGACCCAGCCGCCTGCATGATCGAATTCAATATTCTCTGGATGAAAATGGAGAATGGAAGATCGAGAGATTGGCTCCTTAACAG
>DATDCP010000343.1:0-5634 GCA_036524255.1 Chitinophagaceae bacterium | reverse complement strand
GATCTTATGAATATGTATGCGTACTGTACCTGTCGTAATATGTAGTTGCTCGGCGATTTCTTTATATAATAAACCTTTAGCAAGAAGTTGCAGAATTTCCTTTTCCCTGTTTGATAAAAGATCAAGGAAAGGAGTCTTTTTTTCGGTATCGCGAAAAAGGTTTACCATTTTCCTGGCGATATTAGCACTCATCGGGCTACCTCCTTCATGTAATTCTTTTACTGATTCTGCTATTTGTAAAAGACCAGTATTTTTTAATAGATAACCTGATGCTCCCGCTTTTAACGCTTCAAACACTTTATCATCATTTTCATACACAGTAAACATCATGAACTGTGTTGCAGGGCTTTTGCCTTTAACCAGGCGGATGCATTCAATACCGTTCATGCCGGGAAGATTAATATCCATGATCACAATGTCAGGTTTGATCTCAGGAAGCTGCTCAAATGCTTCTTCGCCTGTCTTAAAGGCGCCAACAACAAGAAAATCGGTACTTAAAGAAATGAAATCTTTTAATCCATTTCTTACCACATCAAGGTCTTCAACAATAGCTATGGAAATGCTCATGTTCGAAATTAAACTGGGATTACCCGATAAACAATATGACGAAAGTTAATGATTCAGAGGAACTTTTATCGTTATTAGCGTTCCTTCCATATTTTCAACCTCAAAAGTTCCTTTTAGTTCCTTGATCCGGTTGTTCATGCTGACCAAGCCATTTCCCCATGAATTTTTGGTTGAATTATTTATTCCAATTCCATTGTCCCTTATCTGTATAGTGAGCCAGTTGGTAATTTCAATTTTTATAAACACTTCTGTTGCCTGGGCATGTTTTACAATATTATGTAAGGACTCTTTTACAGTTAAATAAATATTTCTCCTGAATTCACTGCTGCCGTAATCCTGGGGGATGTTATCTGGCTCTTCAACATGGCAAATGATACTATTTTGTGCGAGGTATTCAACTGCGTAAGACCGGGTATAAGAAAGAAGATCAGTCAACGTATCATTTTTTTCATTTAAAGCCCAAACTATTTCCCCCATTTTATCGATCATTTCATCTGAAAAACTCCTGATGCTGCTCACTTCTTCTTCAATTGATAAATGCTTTTGTCTTTTCATACCAATGGCCTCGCTAAGAAATTTTATTTGAGAAAGCCCCGCCCCGAGATCGTCATGCATGTCCGTCGCAATTCTTGTTCTTTCTTTTTCGATCGCTTGTTTTTTCTCAAGCATCACTCTTTGCAATTCAAGCTTACGTTTGATATAGAATCTTATACCCAGGACAACTAATCCGATTATCGCAATGACAACGATAGATTTGAACCACCATGTCAACCAGAATGGAGGCAAAATGGTAAAAGAAAAAGATGATTCTACAACCGGATACAAACCATGGAGAAAAATAGCTTTAGCTTTTAATGTGTATTCACCTGGTGACAGATTTACGAAATTGATCGATGAATGGGTTGAGGGTTCACTCCAGTTTTCATTGCCACTTCCTTTGAGCATGTAGCTGAATCTTGTTTGCTTTTCATCGATATAGGTAGGAGCCGAAAGGTGAAAAGCCAGGTTATTCTGAAAATATTTTAATGCCCGGTTTTGCGGGATAGCTTGTTCACCTTTGTTGCTATAGACAATATCAAAGAAATCAAGTTTAGGGTTCCAACCCGTTGCCGGTGGCTTGTTCGGATTATAAGTAACAATGCCAGCATTGCTTAAGATCCATATCATGCCATTTGCAGATTGTACAACTTTTACGGTTGGTAAATAAAGATTGTTACTCTTGGTCACATTCTCAATCAAAATATTCTTGTTGGCAATTCTTATCTTGTCAAGACCTGTGGGACTGCATGCCCAGATATTGTTATCCTGGTCACAATAGAGCCGGGCAATAAAATTTTCAGATAAGCCATCTTTTGCCGTGATATTTCTTACAGACCGTATTGTTAAGCCATCAAACGAAAAATAAAAAATTCCCTGGTTTCTTGTGCCGATCCAAACATTTCCATCTCCATCCACTGTGATAGATCGGGGACTGTTCGGAGTTATTGAGTCAATTTTTTTCAGCAATGTAAGCCTGGCATCGTTTCCATGACCAGAGAGCTCAAAACAATATAATTTGTTGCTCCTCGGCGCTACCCAAATGCGATTCTTTTTATCGATCGTAAACTGGTCGGTCATGTATCCAATTGACTCACTTAATATTTTATTACCGCTAAAAGCAACAATTTTTGCAGATGCCGCTACAAGGTTTCCATGGTTATCCAACAATGCATCGGTAAATCCTGATACAGTATCAGGATCGGTATAATATGGTGTAAGCCCAATTTGTTTTCCCAAAGTTTTATCCCACGAAAAAATATTATTTGCACTTATTATAAATGCTTTTTTTGCGAAAACAAATCTTCCGTAAGTCAATTTTGAATTGTCAAATAAAAATCTTTTGGATTGCCCGCGGGGGAGCGTAAGCCACGCCTGACCATGAGCGACATCGTACAACCAAACGGAATCAGTAAAAGGAGTTACTGAAATGTCGTTTACAGTCAGCCCGGGTTTATATTGCGGGAAATAAACCAATTGTTGGTTTGACAGTTTGCAAAGACCCGTATGTTCATTAGTAAACCACATATTATTTTCCTGATCCTGGAAAATGGAGGTTTGAAAATCTATAGTTAACCCATTTTCTTTTGTAAACAAAGTGGTAGCGCCGTTGGGGCTTATTTTGTAGACTCCTTTTAGAGTTGTTACCCAAAGGTTATTTTGCCGATCCTTGCAGATAAAACGAGGTAAAATACCTTTTGGAAAATGACTTGAATATGGGAATGGTTTTAATAAGATATTTTTTCCGTCGAACCCGTCAAAAATGTAAAAATCTGTGAATGACGACATCCAGAGTTGGTCTGTTGCGGGACTGAACATGCAAACAGCATTGACTCCAAATTTATAAGCAATCAATTTTTTTTGGATAAGGTCATAAACCAGGAGATTACCGACATTAAATCTATAATCAGGGTCTGAAACAATAAATAATTTTTTGTCAAATTCAATTGCGCCAGTTAGAGATATAGGCAGTTTTCCTTCAGGCATCCCTGAAAGATCCATTTTTATAAATTTCCTGTTTTGCAATTTGAATAAACCTTCATCAGCAATAGCATAATAATAACCGTCACTGCATTTGATCAATTTATTAATAACCGGAGTAAAATTATCAGCGGGTGTAAAAGTTTTAAGCCTGCCATTGACGATATAATTTATTTTTTGAGCATTGACCAATATCCACACGGAGTCATCACCCATCTCTACAATATCATTAACAAGAGTATTGCCTAAGCCATTGTTATAATCAAAATTGGTAAAGCGGCTGCCATCATACATACTTACCCCCCCGAAAGTCCCGATGTATAATTTCCCTTTGCTATCCTGGAACATGAATTTTGCCTTGTTATTCACAAGACCTTCCCTTGGCGTATAATGAACAAAAGGATATTGTTGTGAAAAGCAACTAACACAAAATACAATGTATGCAAGAACGAGGGCGGCTCGTGGCATACTTAAATTTACTTATAATAAATCTTATCTCGAAAGAACAGTTATGCCTTGAATTTATCAAGCCATTCAGGGCTGCATAGTGAAGTTCAATTTTTTTATTGAAGTAAAGTAGTAGCCAAAACCCTTCCTTTCATCATTTCAAGCACCGCTTCTTTGATCGATGGTGCATCATAGCCACATTCATGATGAAGTTCTTTAGGAGTGCCATGTTCAACAAGACGATCGGGGATACCAAGAATTTTTATTTCTGCTTTGTAATTATGTTCATTCATAAATTCAAGAACTGCTGAACCAAATCCGCCGACTACAGTTCCATCTTCAACAGTAATTATTTTTTCAAATTTGCTGAATACTTCATGTAGCATTACTTCATCCAAAGGTTTTGCAAAACGCATATCATAGTGTGCAGGATTCAAGCCATCATTTTTCAGATCACGAATGGCAGCAGCAGCAAAATTTCCAGGATGACCAAGAGTAAGAATGGCAATATCGTTTCCATCTTTTAACTTTCTTCCTGTACCGATCTTTATTTCTTTCATCTCTGTTTTCCATTCAGGCATTACACCTTCGCCTCTTGGATAGCGAATTACAAATGGAAGATTTGTTGATTCCAGTTGTGCCGTGTACATCAAATTGCGTAATTCACTTTCATTCATCGGTGCACTTACTACCATGTTGGGTATGCAACGCATATAAGCAATATCATAACAACCATGATGCGTTGGGCCATCATCACCAACAAGTCCCGCTCTGTCTAAACAAAATATCACAGGCAATTTTTGAATTGCTGTATCATGCACTACTTGGTCATAAGCTCTTTGCATGAAAGAAGAATAAATATTGCAAAAGACTTTCATGCCTTGCGTCGCCATACCTGCACTAAGTGTAACAGCGTGTTGTTCGGCAATGCCAACATCAAATGCACGATGCGGCATTTTTTCCATCATATATTTTAAGGAAGAACCCGATGGCATGGCAGGAGTGATGCCAAAGATCTTTTCATTCTTTTCTGCTAGTTCAATAATTGTATAACCAAATACATCCTGGTATTTTGGCGCTTGTGGCAGATCAAATTTCTTTTTATGGATTTCACCAGTTACTTTATCAAACAAACCGGGAGCATGCCATTTGGTTTGATCTTTCTCTGCCAGGTCATATCCTTTTCCTTTTACAGTAACTATGTGTAATAGTTTTGGACCGGGGATTTTTTTCAGGTCTTTTAAAGTATCTACCAGTTTGGTTATGTTATGTCCGTCAATCGGACCGAAATAGCGAAGATTTAATGCTTCAAATAGATTACTGCTTTTACTCACCATTCCTTTCATTCCTGCTTCTAGTTTTGATGCCATATCTCTAGAAAAATTCTTACCGACAGGAAGTTTGCCGAGAAGATTCCAAACCTCATCTCGCAGTTTATTATAAGTTGGAGAAGTAGTGATATCAGTCAAATATTCTTTCAGTGCACCCACATTTGGATCAATGCTCATACAATTGTCGTTGAGTACGATCAATAAATCAGCATCGGCGACACCTGCATGATTCAACCCTTCAAATGCAAGGCCAGCGGTCATGGCACCATCACCAATAATTGCAACAGCTTTCCTGTCTTTTTCCCCTTTATATTTTGCAGCCATTGCCATTCCTAATGCTGCAGATATAGATGTAGAGGAGTGGCCAACACCAAATGTATCGTACTCGCTTTCGCTTCTTTTGGGAAAACCACTTAATCCATTATATTTTCTGTTTGTAGGGAAATTATCACGACGGCCGGTAAGAATTTTATGTCCATAAGCCTGATGACCAACGTCCCACACAAGCTGATCGTAAGGCGTATTATATATATAATGAAGTGCTACGGTCAGTTCAACTACGCCAAGACTGGCGCCAAAATGTCCACCATGAACGCTAACAACATCGATAATATATTGACGAAGCTCATCGCAAACCTGGTGAAGTTTTTCGCGGGATAGTTTTTTAAGATCTTCCGGCAAATTAATGGTTTGCAAAAGCGGCCCTGCTGTGATCTGCATGTGTTGTTTTTACGATGACAAAATTAATTGTTTTGAAACTTTATTCTGTATT
>DATDCP010000342.1:0-15760 GCA_036524255.1 Chitinophagaceae bacterium | reverse complement strand
TTTGCCTTCCTTTTCGGCTACCTCGATCATTTTAACTGCCATGCGGTCTTTAATAGAGTTACCGGGATTAAAATAGTCAACTTTAGCCGCTACCGTGCAGGGAAAATCTTTAGTGATCTTATTGAGTTTTATCAGTGGCGTATTGCCGATCGTTTCAAGGATATTGTTTTTTATTTCCATAGTTATTCTTATAGGTCAAAGTTACCTTTTTAGCCTGACTATTAAACTGTCTTCGTAAGTAAAATAAAGCCCCTCCTGTGAACAGGAAGGGCATACCGGACTTAGTGATATAAGATCACTAAACCAACTTTAACAGACTTGATTTTGATTTTTAGATTCTAATTAGCTGCGGTCAGATTTGGTTCTGAAAATTTTTTCTTTTGTTAGCAAGCACTCTATCAAGTAACACGAGACCAAGCAGCACATTCACCATCATAAATCCATTTACAAAATTGTTGTTGAAAATCTTGCTATAATCAACTTCCGAAAGACGTGAAAGGTCTATTGAATATTTTGAACCAGTTCCTGACGTCCATTCAACTTGTGAAAATCCATAAATAAGAAAAACAGCAATTAACGTGAAGAAAAACCCGGCAATACCCCAAATGATCTTTTTATTGATATAATTTTTAGTTGCGGGGGCAATATGATATTGAGCAATTTTTTCCATTACATTTTTTGTAAAACGCAGGGAAGGGTGTTCCAATTCGGCTGCATTCATTAATTGATGGACCTCCATCAACTCGTGGTATTTATTTTTCCACTCAAGATTGCTTTGCAGCAATCTTTCAACAGCAGATATTTCTTCTTTCGAAGAGACCCCGTCAATATAAGCCCAGAGTTGTTGCTCGATATTTTGTTCCTGGTTCATAAAACACAGTTTAATAAATATTTTTTATTTCTTCACTAAAGCTCTTTTCCATTTTTTCTTTCAATCTTGTTCTTGCCCGGTGCAATCTCACCTTCGCCGTATTTGTTTCAAGCCTGAGTATCCTGCTTATCTCTTCAAGATTCTGCTCCGCTTTATAAAACAAGGTTATTATCTCAGCATCGTCCGGGCTTAACATGGCAATGGCCTCATTCACCATATTCACCCTTGATTTCTGTTCCACCAAATTTGCCCTGAAACCCGAATCCTTGCTATCAGCCACTTCAAATACTTTTTCGTTATCTAGCGAATGCACATCCAGTTTCTTTTTTCTTAAAAAGGTAATGCTGGTAGTATTAGCGATCGTATAAAGCCATGTGCTGAATTTGGACTCACCCCTGAAATCAGCCAGCGAACGATAGGCTTTAATAAAGACATCCTGTGCCACTTCTTCCGCATCTTCACGACTTTTGATCATCCTTAAAACAAGGGTAAAGACATAGGCCTGGTAGCGATTTACCAGTTCAGCATAGGCATTCTGCTCACCCTTAAGCACCCTGCTTATGATCTCATTATCACCAAGTCCGGTTGACATTCAATAACTAAGACTACCAAAGATGAATTTTGGTTACAATAAAGTTAGACCTAATTTCTACTATAATATAGTGTAGGGCAGGAACAAGAAAAGCGGTTGCCTGTAACCCCACGAGAAAGCTTGTAGTCATAGGAATAGATCATTTAAATTAAAAGTTCTTTTCTGGCTGTAACCTGGAAACAAGGCATGTAGTCTAAAAGAACAGGAATAAATTACTAACTATAAAAAATTGAATTATGCACGGAACAGAAATGGTGGCAGCAATATTTATCCCGCTGACCTTTTGCGCTTTGATCTTTGGGATCGTTTACCTCTATAAAAGAGAAAACCTGGCCATGATCGAAAAAGGAATGAATCCTAAGGACAAATTGTTTCGTCCTGCGCCGTTCAGAAGTTTAAAATGGGGTTTATTATTACTGGGAGCAGGCATGGGATTGCTAATTGCCTTCTTCATCGATATTAACCTTCCTTACAGGATCGAGCCAGTTGGAATTTACTTTGCCCTTATAGCAATGGGCGGTGGACTTGGTCTTATCGGTTCTTATTTCGTTGAGAAAAAGCACTGGTACGATAAGAAAGGTATAAATGGCGAATAAACCCTCGATATAAATTCCACCTATCCTCATTAAGCAATGCGCCACGGCGGATTGCTTTTTTATTTCTCTAAAACTTCCAATGCTTTTTTTATTGCAGGGTCATCACCATTCACTACTTCATAAAAACCTTTTGATCTCCATTTGAACCTTGCAAGCTGAGCCTTTACTCTTTTTTGTAAATAATCTTTATCAGCTCCGGAAACCGGCTTCAGATCGATGCTGTCCTTCGCAGCATAAGCGACCAGTTCCTGCCATATGGACTCAAGGTTCTTATAGTTTGCGGTAAAATCCTGCGGTGTGGTAAACTTATTTATTTCATCCAGGTGCTTGATATAATAAGTGTACATGAAATTATTTAATGAGCCAGTTAGAAAAAGCCTGCTTATACTTCTGTGAAGGCTGCCGGTATCAAGACCCACAAAATATTTTGGTGTAATACCACCTCCACCATAAACTGTGTCACCACATTGAGTTTTATAAACTTTACCATTAACAACTTTAGCGGTATCAAGATGAGTGACCTCGCCATTCTCATATCGGTCAGCTATTTCCTCTAAATACTTTTCTTTTCCACTTTGGTATGAGCGTTGAATGCTTCGTCCTTTTGGAGTATAATATCTTGCCACAGTTAATCGAATAGCTCCTCCATCACTTAAAGAATATTGTTGCTGTACAAGTCCTTTTCCAAATGTTCTGCGACCAATAATAGTTGCACGGCACCAATCCTGTAAGGCACCGGCAATTACTTCGCTGGCACTGGCTGAAAGTTCATCGACCATTACCACCAACCCACCTTGTTCAAATAAACCAGGACGCCTGCATTTGTAATCTATTCTTTCCACGTTAGCGCCTTGTGTATAAACAACAAGTTTCTCATCGTCTAAAAATTCATCGACAATTTCTACTGCTTCATTCATCAGGCCACCGCCATTGCCACGCAGATCAAGTACCAGGTTGGTAAGTTTATTTTTCTGCAAGTTTTCCAGCGATTGCATAAATTCTTCATAAGCCGTGTTAGAAAATTTATTCAGTTTTATATAACCTGTTTTTTGATCGAGCATATAAGAAGCATCAATGGCTGATAACGGTATGGTACCCCTTGTTATTGATATTTCTTTTTGTTCATTTTTTCTTAATACGGTGATCTTTACAGGGGTGCCTCCCTCTCCCCGTATTTTCTTTTTTATTTCATCTGAGGAAATAGATGTGCCAGCAACATGTTCATTATTTACTTTGATGATCTTATCGCCAACCTGCACACCGGCTTTATCGCTTGGACCATCAGCAAGTACATGCACTATATGAACGGTGTCGGAAAAAATATTGAATTCAACGCCGATACCTTCAAAGTTGCCGAGCAGGTCCTCATTTACTTCCTGCAAATGTGATGGAGGAATATATATTGAATGCGGATCCAAGTGACTCATCATCTCATCGATCGCATTTTCCTGCAATGAGTCTGTGTTTACAGGGTCAACATACCGTTGTTTCACGAGATCCAGTATTTGCTGTAATGAACTCTTTTTGTCTGCTTTAAAAAATCCGGAACCTGAAGGGGTATTCTCTCTTAGCTTAAATCCAAAATACATCCCACCGATCAGCACAATTGAAAAGATCAGGGGAAGCCATACTTGTAATTTTTTATTACCCATCGTTACTTGTTTCTTTGTATTTTGATGCAAAATAGAGAAAAGTTTCTGGTTGCTGTTACCGTGTGTCAGTTTCGGGGTTCTTGTGAATAAGAGTTAATAAGATTTTATGATTATCATTCAGACGGAAACAAAATATTCAGTAACGATTAGCCATTAAACCTGAAAATAATGATAAAACTTGTTTGCGATAGCGGGGCTACGAAAGCGGAATGGTGCCTTATAAACAATGGAAAAAAGAAAACTTTTTTTACGCAAGGCATCAGCCCTTATTTTTTAAATATTGAACAAATAAAAGAGCTTATCCAAAAAGAACTCAAGCCAAAACTTAAGAATATAAAAGTTGATGAAATTTTTTATTATGGTACAGGCTGCGCCAATCCTGCAAATGCCCGGTTGGTAAAAAAAGCTATTCAACTCGTTTTTACAAATACAAAAAAAGTTGAAGTTACACATGACCTGATGGCTGCTGCTAGATCAGTTTGTGGGAAGAAAAAAGGAGTGGTTGCTAATCTCGGCACCGGGTCATTTTGCTGTTATTATGATGGAAAAAAGATCATGAAGCAAGTCCCCGGCATTGGTTACATACTGGGTGATGAGGGGAGTGGAGCTTATTTAGGAAAAAAAGTTATTCAATATTATTTATACGAAACATTTGATGATGATCTTCGGGCAAGATTTAATGCAAAATATATTACTAACAGGAGTGAGATACTGGAAAATGTATATAAAAAGCCATTGCCTAACCGCTATCTTGCGTCCTATACACTATTCCTTGCTGAAAACAGGGGACACTATATGATCGATAACATTATTGAAGATGGCTTGAATGAATTTTTCTTTTACCATCTTTGTAAGTTTAGAGAATCATGGGTAATGCCTATTCATTTTGTAGGCAGTGTAGCATTTGGTTTTAAAGATGTGTTGCAGCAACTTTGCGGCACTTATGAATTTGAAATGGGTAAGGTTATAAAAAACCCGATGGAAGGATTGGTAGCATATCATAGTACCCCTAAATCCCCTAAAGGGGACTTGGGAAAATTCAAAAAGAAAGCAAATAGTTTATTATAGAACAGGAGATGAGAATTTATTTAAAGTTTAATTGAAATACAAATGTATAAGCCTCCCTTTAGGGAGGTTTGGAGGGTTTATATGTCTTTTGAAAGAATAACAGAGCAGCCAAGTAACTACCGGCATTTGGATAAAATGTCGGTGGCAGAGCTTTTGGTAAGTATAAATAATGAGGATAAAACAGTTCCATATGCCATAGAAAAGGCTATTCCCCAAGTTGAAAAGCTTGTAGAAGCAGCCAGCGATAAAATGCTAAGCGGTGGAAGATTGTTTTATGTTGGTGCAGGAACAAGCGGTCGGTTGGGTGTTGTAGATGCCAGCGAATGTCCCCCAACCTATGGTGTGCCCTATGGATTGGTAAATGCAATAATTGCCGGCGGAGAAAAAGCGATCACAATGGCTGTTGAATATGCGGAAGACAATAAAGAAGAAGGCTGGAATGATCTGGTTAAAAATAGTATTTCAGAAAAAGATTTTGTAATAGGCATCGCTGCCAGCGGCACTACGCCTTATGTGTTGGGCGCATTGGAAGGCTGCAAAGCCCTTGGCATACTAACAGGTAGTATTACCAATAATCCCGGATCGCCATTAGCAAGAGTGGCCGATTACCCGGTTGAAATTGAAGTGGGGCCCGAGTTTGTTACCGGCAGTACAAGAATGAAAAGCGGTACCTCTCAAAAACTAGTATTGAATATGATATCCACGGCTATTATGATCCAACTCGGCAGGGTGGAGGATAACAAAATGGTGAATATGCAGCTTACCAATGAAAAACTTGTAGACCGAGGCACCAAAATGCTGATGGAAAAGCTAAAGATGAATAGCTACGATAACGCCAAAGATCTACTCCTTAAATATGGCAGCGTAAAAAAAGCCGTTGAAAATTATTTAAAATAACGAGTGTTATTGGTTTTCTTTTTTATCTTGTAACCCTAACGGTTCAGTAGTGAAATTACATCCTTTACATATCGTTTCTTCTGCGGCAACTGGTACTTCATTTGCCCCTATATCCATTACCACTACAACTACAACAACAATCCGCTAAGCGGATTGTAAATTACCATATCAAACACAGGGCAATAAGCTGTAAACGACAAGAGTCGCTTAAATAACTTTATAAAATCATTTCAACAAAATAATATGCAGGTTTTAAAATTCGGCGGTACATCCGTAGCCAATGCTGAAAATATTTCGAAAGTTGTAGCCATTGTAAAAGAGACGATAAAGAAAGATAAATCAATCGTAGTGGTATCTGCCCTCGGCGGGATTACTGATCTTTTGTTGAATGCGGCTGCATCAGCTTCATCTGGTGATGAAACTTTTAAGGAAAAATTGCTGGTTATTGAACAACGACATATGGAAGCTGTAAAGCAATTAATTCCTGTAGCACAACAAAGCCATCTTTTAAGTTTGGTAAAAAAGAGTTGTAATGAAATAGAAGATATCTGTAATGGTGTTTTTTTACTGAGAGAATTAACGCCGAGAACTAAAGACAGGGTCAGCAGCTATGGCGAATTGATCTCTTCACAGATCATTGCCGCAAAATTTAATAGCGACGGCATTGCAGCAACTTGGAAAGACTCCCGTGAATTGATACTCACAAATTCTTCGTTTACTGCTGCTGAAGTTGATTATGCAGAAACTAATAAAAAGGTAAACGAATATTTTAATTCACAAGCTTCTTCATTATTTATTTTGCCGGGATTTATTGCAACAGATAAAAATGGTGTGACTACCACGCTTGGTCGGGGTGGATCTGATTTTACAGCAGCTATTATTGCATCAGCAGTTAAAGCAACTGTGCTGGAAATATGGACAGATGTAAGTGGAATGATGACAGCCGATCCACGATTAACCAGTAATGCACGGATCATCCCGCATATTTCTTACCAGGAGGCAATGGAGCTTTCGCATTTTGGAGCGAAGGTCATTTACCCGCCAACTATTCAACCTGTAATGAGTTTGGGGATCCCGGTTTGGATCAAAAATACCTTTGCCCCGGTAGATGAAGGCACATTGATCGAATCTGTTTCTACAAAAAATGGAAATATTGTAAGAGGTATTTCAAGCATCAACAATATTGTGTTGATCAGTTTGGAAGGAAGCGGCATGATCGGTATCCCGGGTTTTTCAAAAAGATTATTTGAAGCTTTGAGTAATGAAAAAATAAATGTTATTCTTATCACGCAAAGTTCATCCGAGCATTCGATCTGTGTCGGAATTGATGTGACATCTGCGCAAAAAGCAAAACAAGCTGTTGATGCTGCTTTTGTCAATGAAATTGCTTTGCAAAAAGTGGAGCCTTTAAAAATTGAATCCGATCTTTCTATTGTTGCATTAGTAGGAGAGAATATGAAAAGTCATCCTGGTATAAGTGGACGGATGTTTAGCGCAATGGGAAGAAATGGGGTGAACATTCGTGCTATTGCACAAGGTTCTTCAGAAAAAAACATTTCTGCAGTGATCGCTACAAAAGATGTAAAAAAAGCAATTAACGTTTTACACGAGGAGTTTTTTGAAACAACTTACAAGCAGGTCAATTTATTTATTGTAGGTACAGGTAATGTCGGTAAAAAATTATTCGGACAACTGCAAAAGCAACTTGAGTTTTTGCAAAAACAAATGAAATTAGTGGTTAACGTAGTCGGCATTTGTAATAGCAGGAAAATGATGATCAATGAAAATGGGATCAATCTTTCACAATGGGAGCAAAAACTAAGTGATGCTAAAAATGCCGATATCCAGCAATTCATAAACGAGATCATCGAACGGAACCTTCGCAATTCAATTTTTGTGGATATTACGGCCAGCGACCTTGTTGCTAACGTTTACGAGCAATTATTAAGAAAAAGTATTTCAGTTGTCGCTTGTAATAAAGTAGCGGCATCTTCCGCTTATGATAATTATAAAAAACTAAAAGACATTGCAAGAGAATTCAATTGCCATTTTCTTTTTGAAACAAATGTTGGAGCAGGTTTGCCTGTCATTGCTTCATTAAATGATCTCCTCAATAGTGGTGATAGGGTTCATCGTATCGAAGCGGTTCTTAGTGGTACACTCAATTTTGTTTTTAATAATTACGATGGAACAAGAAAATTTGCCGATGTAGTAAAGCAGGCGCAAGATGAAGGTTATACAGAACCAGATCCGCGGCTTGACCTCAGTGGAACTGATGTAATGCGTAAGATCATGATCCTGGCAAGAGAGGCGGGTGAAACAATTGAAATGAATCAGATCGGGAATAATTCATTCATGCCTGAATCATGCATGAAAGGGACGGTGGATGATTTTTATTCTGCAATGGCTAAAGAAGAGGCTCATTTTAAAAAGATCTATGAGAAAGCAAATGAAGCTGGATGCAAATTAAAATTTGTTGCCTCATATAATGAAGGCAAAGCTTCTGTTGGTTTACAGCATATAGATCCAAAGCATGACCTTTATCACTTGTATGGAAAAGATAATGTAGTATTGTTTTACACTGATCGCTATAAAGAACAACCAATGGTGGTGAAAGGGGCGGGAGCTGGTGCAGAGGTTACTGCCAGCGGTGTGTTTGCCGATATAATACGAGCAGCCCCTTAAATCCTCCGAAGGGGGGACTTAGGAAAGTCTAACTTTTATATTTGAATATTTTATTACTGAAAAACAATAAGTAAGTGAGTAAGGAAGATCAAAATAATTCGGAATCTTCACTATCCTCCCCCTTCGGGGGAGTTAGAGGGGGCCGGAGTGTAACAGTACATTCTCCCGGCACCGTTGCTAATCTTGTTTGTGGCTTTGATATTCTTGGCCTGGCATTGAATGCACCTTATGATGTGATGAAGGTGAAGTTGCTTGATGAGTCTAAAGTAATAATTCATAATAAAGACAATTTTAATTTACCGACTGATCCGGAAAAAAATGTGGCAGGAGTTGTGTTGCTATCAGTGATTGAAAGAATGGAAAATAAAATTGGTTTTGAAATTGAAATTGAAAAACATATAAAACCCGGTAGCGGAATAGGAAGTAGCGCAGCAAGTGCAGCCGGTTCAGCAGTGGCAGCTAATCACCTGCTTGGAAATATTTTTTCAAACGACGAGATGGTACAGTTTGCAATGAATGGAGAAAAGCTAGCATCAGGAGTAAAACATGCAGATAATATTGCTCCTTGTATTTTAGGTGGTGTAAGTTTGGTCCGCTGTATTTATCCGCTCGATATTATTTCTATTGCATCTCCCGATCTTTTTGTTACGGTTGTTCATCCACAAATAGAAGTAAGAACTTCTGATGCAAGGCAGATACTTCGTCAACAGGTATTCTTAAAAGATGCAATACGTCAATGGGGAAATATTGCAGGACTTGTAACAGGGTTTTTAAAAAATGATCTTGATCTTATTGGCCGTTCACTCGAAGATGTCATCATTGAACCGGTTCGCAGTATTCTTATTCCTGGTTTTGATGAGGTGAAATCCAAGTGTAAAGAGGCAGGAGCATTAGGAGGTGGCATATCAGGTTCAGGCCCTTCAGTATTTATGTTGAGCAGAGATGAATCAACAGCAAAAAATGTAGAATCAGTAATGAAGGAAGTATATAATAAAATAGGGATTGATTACAATACGTATGTAACTACAATTAATAAAAAAGGAGTGGAGGTCGTTAATACAGAATTGTGAAGGAGGAAAAGTAAATTAAGTATATAGGGTATCAAAGTAAATAGGAGTTTGAAATAATTAGCAAATAAATATTAATTAACAATCTAAGTTCCCCTTTAGGGGACAGGGGTATGAAATATTACAGCACAAACAAAGAGTCACCAAAAGTATCATTCAAAGAAGCTACAATAAAAGGTCAGGCACCTGATAAAGGACTTTATTTTCCTGAATCGATCCCACAAGTTGAAAAGGATTTGATCGATAATATTGAAAATATCTCAAATGAAGAGATCGCTTTTCGCATTATCAAACCTTATGTAGCAAATGAAATAAAAGATGATGATCTTTTTAAAATAGTAAGTGAAACAATAAGCTTTCCGATCCCACTTGTAAAAGTTAATGACAATATTTTTTCACTTGAACTTTTTCATGGACCGACTCTTGCATTTAAAGATGTCGGCGCAAGATTCATGAGCCGTTGTCTTGGGTATTTCTTAAAAGATGAAGATAAGAAAGTGACGGTCCTGGTTGCTACTTCCGGAGACACTGGCGGCGCTGTTGCTAATGGATTTTATGATGTCCCCGGTGTAGATGTAATTATTCTTTATCCATCAGGCAAAGTAAGTCCTGTACAGGAAAAACAATTGACAACACTTGGAAAAAATATACATGCAATAGAGGTCGAGGGAAATTTTGATGATTGCCAGCAAATGGTAAAGCAAGCATTTGCCGATAAAGATATCAATCAAAAAATATTTCTTACATCTGCCAATTCAATAAATGTAGCTCGTTGGCTACCACAACAGTTTTATTATTTCTTTGCTTACAAACAATGGACTAGTAAAGATCGTCCGCCAGTAATTTCTGTTCCAAGTGGGAATTTTGGGAATATCTGCGCTGGTATTTTAGCAAAGCAATCAGGCTTGCCTGTTCATCATTTTATTGCTGCCTGCAATGTAAATGATGCTGTGACAAAATATTTACAGACAGAAATTTTTCAAACACAAACAGCCGTCCCAACTATATCAAACGCAATGGATGTTGGTAATCCCAGTAATTTCATTCGCATCCTCGAGATCTTTCATCATCAATTTCCCGACCTGGCTAAAAATCTTTCCTCATACAGTATCAGTGACGAAGAAACAATGGTGACAATTAAAGAAGTTTATGATCGATTCAAGTATCTTCTAGATCCTCATGGTGCTGTAGGTTATTTATCACTTAAGAGATTTCTTGAAAAACATCCAGGTAGAAAAGGGATCTTTCTTGAAACGGCTCATCCAGTAAAATTCCCCGATGCAGTTGAGGAAGCTACATCGGCAAAAATTAATATGCCTTCATCTTTATCTTCCATAATGGAAGCTGAAAAGAAAAGCGTTAAGATGAAAGCTTCTTACGAATTATTTAAGAATTTTCTATTGGATTAACCAACATTTCAGCATTTATTTTTTCACAATTTTATTTATCAAGTTTTAAACTTTTCTATTGGTATATCCATGCATTGCTGATGTATCTTTGCGTAGGAGTTTTTGTGTATGCATGATATAGAACCATTTTACAATTGGCAACATATTTATATAGCTGAAGAAGATCAGCGTTCACCTTTTTATGGTCAGACTCATTCTGAGTTTGAATTCACACAAACTGTTTACAATTATTATATACATCCGCAATGGGATGAATTTGGCAGCCGCACACTTTATATGAAAGTGCTGATGGCTGACTACGACGAAAAGTATGCAATCATTGAATTAATAGGGGAGTGGAATGATGCGATCGAGAACGATATAATGATCCTGAAACGGGAAGTGATCGATGTTTTTGAGCAGCAGGGCATCAATAGATTCATATTGATCGCTGAAAATGTACTCAACTTTCACAGCGGCGACAGGGATTATTATGAAGAATGGTATGAAGAGACCTCAGATGAGCATGGTTGGATCGTGGTGTTGAATATGCCGGAAGCCACGCAACATGATTTTAAAAAAGCAAGACTGAACCGCTATCTCGAATTAATGGAAATTCCTGAGTGGCGAACATATAAACCATTCCACCTGTTTAAAAAGATAGATGCGGTAGAACAGGCACGATTGCCGGGTTGATAATTATTGATTATGGTTATTTGTTATATCTCTCCGTATAACAGGGCGTCTATTTTTTACTTTTTATCAAACAAAAAACTATTATTTACAATCTTAAACTTTTCTAACAAGTTTGGCATTCGGATAGTATTTTTGCGGCCGGAAAATAGTTCCATCTAAACTACTCTGATTATATGAATTGGTCCCAGTTGTTTACTTCCTCGATAGGCAAAAAGATCGTGATGAGTGTGACAGGTTTATTTCTTGTTTCTTTTTTAGTGGTGCATGTCGGTGTTAACTCCTGTGTTTTCAAAGATGCTTTTATGCCTGATGACAACGGCGATATGTTCAATCGTGCGGCAAATTTTATGGGTAAGACGGTTGTGATAAGGCTGATGGAGTATGTTTTATTTGCGGGTATCATTATCCATGTCATCCAGGGATTAGCTTTTGAATTCGAGAGCAGAGCCAAAAGAAAGCAAGGCTATGAAGTAAAAATGGGGAACCGTGGCAGTAAATGGTATAGCCGTTCAATGGGGTTGCTTGGTACACTCCTTTTATTATTTCTTCTTCTTCATTGGTGGCATTTTTGGATACCTGCAAGATTTACGCACCAGGGATTGGAGACACCAATATTACTTACTAATGGCTTTATAGGACATGATATGTTTCATCTAATGAAAGCAACCTTTAGTGAATGGTGGATTGTGATCGTTTATATTCTTGGATGTATTTCATTAGCGTGGCATCTTGTGCATGGATTTCAAAGTGCATTCAGAACATTAGGATTGCACAATAAAAAATACTTGAACATGGTAAATGCATTTGGCATCGGCTTTTCGATCATCGTGCCATTGCTATTCGCATTGATGCCGCTTTCATTCAAAATGGGATGGATCGGCTAATGTGCCGATGTGATGATTTGATGATGTGATAATGAGTTAAGCAGTTCTTTAAATGATTTTAATTATGAACCAAAGCCGCATTACTACTATGTTGCTTCTGTTGCGTCGCACTCTTGTACTGCATCAATTCTATTGAGCATTGAGTGATGCGTCCCCTCCTTTGGAGGGGCGATCAAGAGTCGATAACAAGTATAGTATACTGGGGTGGGTTGCTGAATAGAATTACAGAACGTACAAGTGAGTGACACAACGAAAGATGACAGTAGTACAAAAGTTGACAACAAAAAATATAATTAGCATATCAGCACATTAACTAATTATCAAATTGAATTATGCTAGACGCAAAAATTCCACAGGGAGTTCCTTTAGATGACAAATGGACTTATTATAAAGGTCACTGTAAACTGGTGAACCCGGCGAACAAACGTAAACTTGAAGTGATCATTGTAGGTACAGGTCTTGCCGGTGCCTCAGCTGCTGCTTCATTGGGTGAACTTGGTTATTCTGTGAAAGCATTTTGTTTCCAGGATTCACCGCGTCGTGCACATAGCATCGCAGCACAAGGAGGTATCAATGCAGCTAAGAATTATCAGAATGATGGGGATAGTGTGTTTCGTTTATTTTATGATACAATTAAAGGTGGAGACTATCGTGCAAGAGAGGCTAATGTGCATCGTTTGGCAGAAGTAAGTACTAGCATCATTGATCAATGCGTGGCGCAAGGCGTACCATTCGCAAGAGAGTATGGTGGTTTATTAAGTAATCGTTCATTTGGCGGCACACAAGTACAAAGAACTTTTTATGCCGCTGGTCAAACTGGTCAGCAATTATTGATCGGTGCATACCAGGCATTGGAAAGACAAGTGGCATTGGGCAATGTAAAAATGTATAGTCGTCATGAAATGCTGGATATAGTAACGATCGAAGGAAAAACAAGAGGAATTATTTGTCGCAACCTCGTGACTGGTGAATTAGAAAGATTTTTTGGACATGCAGTTTTACTTTGTACTGGTGGATATGGAAATGTTTTTTATCTCAGCACAAATGCAATGGGTTGTAATGTAACTGCTGCATGGAAAGCACATAAAAAAGGCGCATGGTTTGGTAACCCTTGTTTTACACAAATTCATCCAACATGTATTCCTGTTACCGGTGATCATCAAAGTAAGTTGACATTGATGAGCGAATCATTAAGAAATGATGGTCGTATCTGGGTGCCAAAGAAACAAGGCGATGATCGCAAGCCAAATGAAATTCCCGAAGAAGAAAGAGATTACTATTTAGAAAGAAGATATCCTGCATTTGGAAACCTGGTGCCAAGAGATGTTGCATCGAGAGCTGCAAAAGAAAGATGTGATGCTGGTTATGGAGTGGGTACATCAAAGCAGGCTGTTTATTTGGATTATGCTGATGCAATAAAACGTTATGGTCATATTGAAGTAGGAAAACAAGGTTTAGAAAATGTTGATGAAGCAACTATAATTAAGTTGGGTAAAGATGTAGTGAAAGAGAAATACGGTAATCTTTTTGACATGTATGAAAAGATCACTGGCGAGAACCCTTATGAGATACCAATGAGAATTTATCCTGCTGTTCACTATACAATGGGCGGACTTTGGGTGGATTATGAATTGATGACAAATGTTCCCGGTTTGTATTGCCTGGGTGAAGCAAACTTTTCTGATCATGGAGCCAATCGTCTCGGTGCTTCAGCATTGATGCAGGGTTTAGCAGATGGGTATTTTGTTATCCCTTATACGATAGGTAATTATTTATCTGATGAAATAAGAACAAAGAATATTCCTACTGATCACCCGGCATTTGTGGAAGCTGAAAAAGCAGTTGCTGACCGCATCAATCAGTTAATGAATATTAAAGGCAAGCAAACTGTTGAAAGTTTTCATAAGCGTCTTGGAAAAATAATGTGGGATAAATGTGGCATGGCAAGGAATGCAGAAGGATTGAAACAGGCAATTGCTGAAATCCAACAATTGAAAAAGGAATTCTGGAGTGATGTAAGAATTCCTGGCGATATAAATGAAATTAACCCTGAATTAGATAAAGCAGGACGAGTGGCTGATTTTATTGAACTCGGTGAATTGATGTGTATCGATGCGCTACAAAGAAATGAAAGCTGCGGTGGACATTTCAGAGAAGAAAGTCAGACAGCGGAAGGGGAAGCAGATAGAAAGGACAATGAGTTTGCTTATGTATCAGCATGGGAATTAAAAGCCGAGCATCAATGGGAATTGCATAAAGAAGAATTGAATTTTGAAGTGGCGAAACCAAGTCAGCGTTCATATAAATAAAAACCCCAAACCCCTAAAGGGGCTTTGGTTAACTATAATTGAATTGTCATTAAATTTTTTGATATAACAAATCTAAGTTCCCCCTTTAGGGGGACAGGGGGTTCTATGGAGCATAAAACTATAAATCTTAAACTGAAAGTTTGGAAACAAAAGAACAGTAAAGCTGCCGGGAAATTCGAAACATATGAGGCAAAGAATATTTCTACGGAAATGTCTTTTCTTGAGATGTTTGATGTGTTGAATGAAGAATTGATAAGAGAAGGAAAAGAACCAATTGCATTTGATCATGATTGTCGCGAAGGTATTTGCGGCACATGTTCAATGTATATCAATGGTCGTCCGCATGGACCGTGGCATGCAACTACAACGTGCCAGTTACATATGAGAGCTTTCCAGGATGGGGAAACGATCGTCGTAGAACCATGGAGAGCAAATGCATTTCCGGTGATAAAAGATCTGATGGTTGACAGAACATCTTTTGACAGAATTATACAAGCTGGAGGGTTTATTTCAGTAAATACAGGAAATGCTGTTGATGCAAATTCACTTCCGGTTGATAAAGAAAAAGCTGATGCATCTTTCGCTGCTGCTGCATGTATCGGTTGCGGAGCTTGTGTTGCTGCTTGTAAAAATTCTTCGGCGATGCTTTTTGTTTCCGCAAAAGTTACACACCTGGCCTTATTACCACAAGGTGATCCTGAAAGAAGAACAAGAGCTTTGAATATGGTGGCACAGATGGATAAAGAAGGTTTTGGAGGTTGTACAAATACGGGAGCTTGTGAAGCGGTTTGTCCAAAAGAAATTTCAATTGAAAATATTGCCCGCTTGAACAAAGAGTACCTGATGGCGGGATTGACAGTAAATAAATAAGACCGCTCATTATAAGATCTAAGTCCCGATCGCTTCGGGACTTTTTTATTTAGTACAGACATTCGTATATTCAACGCCTCTAAACTTGCTTTTATGAACTTAAAAAATATTTTACCGGCAGCAGCATCGCTGCTTATTATTTCTTGTAACGATAATACTAAAGGCGTGATAACAGAAACAAAATT
>DATDCP010000341.1:0-8264 GCA_036524255.1 Chitinophagaceae bacterium | reverse complement strand
AATAAGTTTCTGGGGTGTGACCAAAGAAAGGGCAAACAAACCAGATCACATATTTATTTAGCCAGTCATGTTTTTTCTTAAAAAGACGGCGATGCGTAATATTATGAAGCATTAGCCCGAAAGGTCCGCGAAGTTTGATATGCCCGATAAAGAACCATACAGCATAAACAGCCCACCACCATAAACCTTGCAATACAGGAAAAAATAACAACAAACCAAGTGGAATAACGGAGATATGTATCCAGGTAAGTAAATGAATAAAAGGAAAATCTCTTTTATCGTTAATATATTTCAGCCAGAATCTTTCGTAACGAGAATAAGACTCGGGTTGTTGATAAGTTGGATCAAGTAACTCGCTTAGTTGCTTCATTTAATGGGTTCGCTTTAATCAGGCCAAGGTGAATTTGAGAACGTGCGAAAATAAGGAAATAGTGCCAGCTAAATGTCATTAATTTTTGCAGGAATGTTAGTAACGGGTTAAAACATTCGTGAGCATAAAAAAGAAATTAAAAATTTATCAATTCAGTGATTTGTTCGAGATAATCCTGGTCAATATTATCATATTGATCTGGCTCAATACTATCAACATCGAGAACTCCAATCACTTTATTATTACGAATAATAGGGACAACTATTTCAGATCTTGATAAACTACTGCATGCAATATGCCCCGGAAATTTTTCTACATCGGGAACGATCAATGTTTGTGCCTTAGCCCAGCTTGCACCACAAACACCTTTTCCTTTTTTAATTCTTGTACAGGCAACCGGTCCCTGGAAAGGGCCTAGTACTAATTCATCGTTCTTTACTAAATAAAAACCAATCCATAACCAGTTGAATTGTTCTTTCAATGCACCAGTAATATTCGCAAGGTTTGCGATAAGATCAGGCTCACCTTCCAGCAACGCCTTTATTTGGGGAAGCAATGATTCGTATTGCTCTTCTTTGGTTCCTTTTGTTATTAATAGATCTTCAGCCATTACGCAAAGATAAATATCATGTCAAGAAAAAATCCCGCGGTAATGCAGGATTTATTATCAGTTATTATTTTAGCACCTATTATCTTAGGCTACCGCTTTCTTCACCAGGTCCGCAGCTTCGCTCAATAAAATGGCGGACTGCACTTTTAACCCACTTTCATCAATTAATTTTTTTGCTTCTTCTGCATTCGTGCCCTGTAGGCGAACAATGATCGGCACTTTGATATTTCCCATTTTGTTGTAAGCATCGATCACACCTTGTGCTACACGATCGCAACGAACAATACCGCCAAATATATTTATCAATATGGCTTTCACTGCAGGATCTTTCAAAATGATCTTAAAGCCGGCTTCAACAGTTTGCGCATTTGCAGTGCCGCCTACATCCAAAAAATTTGCTGGCTCTCCACCACTAAGTTTGATCATATCCATTGTTGCCATGGCAAGGCCAGCGCCATTGACCATACAACCAACATTACCATCAAGCTTTACAAAATTCAAATTGTATTTTCCAGCTTCTACCTCAGTAGGATCTTCTTCACTTACATCACGCAATGCTGAAAGATCGGGGTGGCGCATCAATGCATTTTCATCGAGGTTCATTTTACAGTCAACCGCAACAATTTTATCATCTGCTGCTTTGAACAATGGATTGATCTCAAGCATTGAGCAATCCAATCCTACATATGCATTGTATATATTGGTTACGAACTTTACGCAATTCTTAAACGATTCGCCGCTCAATCCTAAATTGAAAGCGATCTTTCTTGCCTGGAATGGCTGCAAGCCACCGGCTGGATGAACCCATTCTTTAAAAATTTTTTCCGGAGTATTATGCGCCACTTCTTCAATATTCATTCCACCTTCAGTGCTATACATAATAACATTTTGTCCCTTGCTTCGATCAAGCAACACTGATAAATAAAATTCTTTTCTTTCGGTTGGTCCATCATAGTACATGTCCTGTGCTACTAAAATTTTATGAACCACTTTGCCAGCCGGACCTGTTTGCAGAGTCACCAACGTGCCTCCTAAAATTTTTTGAGCATAATCTACTACTTCATCAAGTCCTTTTCCAACTTTTACTCCATTGATGCCGGTTTCTTTTATTTTTCCCTTACCACGACCGCCTGCATGTATCTGTGCTTTTACAACTGCAAAGGGGCTTCCGAATTGAGTTTTTATTTGACGATAAGCCTCTTCAGCTTCATGCACAGTGCCACATGCAATTCCTTCTTGCACGGGTACATTATATTTTTTCAAAAGTTCTTTTGCCTGGAATTCGTGAAGGTTCATATGGAAAAAATTTTGGTGAAGATAAGATGTTGGTTTGAGGTTTGATATTTGAAGTTTGATGTTTTTGTGCTCGACATCATTGCTACTATTTGACTTTGCTTGCGGCGCGTCATCTTCAGGTTCTTAAATTAACTTTTTGGAAGTACCTGCTAACTAAAACACTTTTATTTAACGGGAGCAAACTTTGAAGATAAAACTACATTTTGTAAAGTTTCCCTGTCTTTTTCATTATCGTAACAAATGGTCATGCTAAAAAAATAATTATTTACAAGGCAGCTGTACATTCTTACTGTTTTAATTCGCTTTTCCTTTCCGGGAGAAAATACTTCTGTATTAAACCAATCGAGCATCATGCCTCCGATGAGTGTAGCTCCCATTTGATATTCAACTGGAAAATTATCTGAAGCATATCTATATTTTAAGAATTCATGCATTGTAGTTAGAGTTTTGTCATAATCGCCATCAATGGCAATGTCATAAGGCATAATTGTAGAAAAAAATTTGTTCAGTTCGTTTTTATTAAAACTTATCAAATGTTCAGTATAATCTTTTGCTATACCGAGTGAATTTTCACCATTTTTTTTACTCTTGACTTTTATTCTTTCAAATTTTTCATTTGTGAGCATCTTCCAGTTTTCTCCTGGCAATTGTATGGTCCAACCAATTTTATCAGCAGTGTATGTTTTATCAGTTAGAGGATCTGAATGTTGGGCAAAGGGGTTTTTGGATTTACAACCTTCAAAAGTAAATAAGATCAAAATGAAAACTAAAAGATGTCTCATAAGTAAATAGTCTGGTAATTTCAGTATTTTCCGTTTACTAAAGTTAAAAGATTTCGAATTGAGAATATTAATATTTAGTACTGCTATTTTTCTTTTTTCCTGTAGTTCAACAAAAAGAATACAGGGACCAACTCGTTCCGGAAATATTATAAACGGGAATGAATTTTATCACCAGGCATTTGCCATGAAATGGAAAGAAAGAGATTCATTTGCTGTAAAAGAAATTCTTGCTGGCAATATCCCTTCATTTCTAACAAAGTTTGAAAGAATAAAAGTTTCGATCATTGATTCTGCAGCTGGCAAAACCATAGATGCCGAATACTTTGTTTCGCCGGATTATTTAAGCATTGGCACAGATGATAATTGGGCAAGAATTAATATTACTCCTCAAGCGGCGCAAAAAATTGCTGACAGTCTTAGTTGTTTTTTGCCAACAAGAAAAATAGTGGATGATATTTATAAAGCTGCTAAAATAAAATTAGAACCCATTCCAATGTTTGCTTTTCGTGACAGCACTCCAACTATGTGGCATCATCATTTAATTATAGAAGGGCAACGAAAAGGAAGAAAAGGGTTGATCGCCGGCATTCAAAAAGATGTTGTTATCAGTGGAAAAATTTCAAGAGATCCAAAACCTGATCGTGTTGCAATTTATGGATGGCACAAGCTTGATGGCATTCCTATTCAACCATTGTATACAGGTCATATTTATTGGTGGGTTGATTATAGCCAGGGTATTCGTTTGGTTTACCGAAAAATAAAAGTTGAAAAAAAATGGCTGGATTATGTTGATGTTTTAAATGATCCCGTTCTCAAAAAACTTTTATGCGATGAAGAATGGTGTGATTTTTATCGCTATAGTTATTAAAGGCATTATCAAAAACTTCCTAAATCAAAACTTCACCGCCAAAAAATCTATATTTGCCGTCTTATCGTTTTCTATGGGTAAAAAAGCAATGAAACAATTGAATGAGGCGGTTGAATATTTAAAGAAAAAATACAAATATCAACCCGAGGTAGGCATTGTATTGGGCAGCGGTCTTGGAAATTTTACTGAAGAGATCGAGATCGAAAAGGAAATTGATTATAGCGATATACCAAACTTTCCGGTTTCAACAGTAGAAGGTCATAAAGGCAAATTGATCTTTGGAAATCTTTCGGGGAAAAAAATTGTATGTATGGGTGGCCGCTTTCATTATTATGAAGGTTACTCAGCTGAAGAAGTTATTTTTCCGATACGTGTTCTTGGATTATTAGGTATTAAAACATTATTACTTTCAAATGCGGCGGGTGGCGTTAACCCTTCATTTAATGTCGGCGATATTATGATCATCAAGGATCATATCGGGATTGATATGAGAAACCCATTGATCGGAAAAAACATTGATGAACTTGGCCCACGTTTTCCAGATATGAGTGAACCATATAAAAAAGAACTGATCGAAAAAGCAAAAACAGTGGCAGCCAATTTGCAAATTGAAGTAAAAGAAGGAGTGTACTTCTGTGTTACCGGGCCCACGTATGAAACTCCTGCTGAGTATAAGATGATACATATAATAGGAGGGGATGCAGTTGGTATGAGTACTGTGCAGGAATGTATCGTCGCCAATCATATGGGTATTCCTGTTTTTGCAATGAGTGTTATCACAGATCTGGGTATTAGGGAAGATCATACTAAGATCACACATGAAGAAGTATTGCATTTTGCAAAAGAGGCAGAGCCTAAACTGGCAGCTATTTTTAAGGAATTGGTCGGAGTACTTTAACTTTTGATATTCCCGATTTTATTTTTGCGGCTGTAATTTCACATTTTAATTATTTAACCCCTGGCATTAAGATCTACATACTTCATTTTTTTACTGTTTTTCTCAGGAACAATTTTTTCTCAACGGCCAAACCCGATGGGAAGAGGAATTAATAATTTGCCTGGTGCAGTGCAAGGAAGGTTTTCAGGTGCGTTTTCAGGAGGAGGAACTGATAGTCTTCAGCACCGCGATAAATATGAAGATTCAATTACTATTTATTATCAATTGCCTTTTTCTCTTCAACGCACCAAGCTTGATTCTTCAATAATGGATTTCAACAAACGTTTCCCGATCCCTGCGGAACATGCTTTTTTAGGAAACGTAGGAACAGCAACCCATTCAATTCTTTTCGACCCTAATATGCGCAGCGGTTGGGATCATGGTATGCATGCATTTGATGCGTATCACTGGGACCTGGAAACAATACGTTTTTTTAATACGACAAGACCTTATACAGAATTAGCTTACATGCTTGGTGGAAGAGCGGAACAAATAGCTGAGATCACACACACTCAAAACGTAAAACCGAACTTTAATATATTACTTCAATATCGTCTTATTAACGCCCCTGGGTTTTTTAAAAATCAAAAAACAAATGATAATAATTACCTGGTCACTTCCTGGTACCAGTCAATAAACAAACGGTACAATAATTACTTTGTATTACTTGCCAATACACTGCAATCAGATGAAAATGGTGGTTTGAGAAACGACCAGGATTATTTGAATGATCCTATCTACAATGATCGTTTCAATATTCCCACCAAAATAGGTGGTGATGCAGAATTTGGGACAAATTTTTTCAGCTCGACTTTATACACAGGAAATCGCTATGCTGATCTTAACCTGATGGTTAAGCAACAGTATGATCTTGGTCAGAAAGATTCGATAGTGGGGGACTCAGTTGTTATTCCTTTATTTTATCCCAGGCTCAGGTTTGAGCATGTCTTCAGGTATAGCACTTATAAGCTAAGGTTTATTGATACTTCTAATTTAGATATAGGTTATTATCCTTCTCCATTGTATTACGACACTGCATATAACTATACCTTAACTGATAGTACGTTAATCCTCTTTGACAGGTGGAAAGAAATAAACAATGAGTTTTCGATCTACACCTTTCCTGATGCAAAAAATCAATTACAGTTTCTTAAGCTCGGCATGGTTGTTCAAAATTTGAAAGCAGTTACAGATTCGTTTAGTGGATCGTTTTACAACCTCATTGCGCAAGGTGAATACAGGAACATGACCCGGGACAAGAAATGGGATGTTACAGTCGCAGGTAAACTTTATTTTGCCGGGCTTAATTCCGGAGATTATGAAGCTTTTGTAAATCTGAAAAGGATCGTATCCAGGAAAGGGGATTATATTGATCTTAGTTTTAGGAACGTTAATCGAACTCCATCGTTTTCATTTGATAGGCGTAGCAGTTTTTATTTTGATACACCCAAAGATCTCAACAAAGAAAATATTACACTCATCAACGGATCATTTTATTTAGCGAAGCCGGCCCTTGAAATTTCCGGCAATTATTTTCTTGTAGGCAATTATACTTATTACAAAGATTATTACAAAGTTCAGCAGCAAAATGCCCTGTTTAATGTTTTACAGATCTCACTCGGAAAAATATTTAGAATTGGTAAACGATGGTTATGGCACACTGATGTTTATTTTCAACAAAAAACTGGAGATGTTGATCTCAACCTGCCAACGTTCTTTACCCGCAACCGCTTTGGTTATGAAGGAACGCTAGGGTTTAAGAAACTGAATATCGCAACCGGTTTTGAAATAAAGTATCATTCACCTTATAATGCTGATGCATATTCTCCCGCTATAGGCAAATTCTTTTACCAGGACAGTGTTCGCATTAGCAACCGTCCCGATATCGCAGCATACATACACTTCCGGATCCGTAATTTCCGGGCTTTTATCCGGGCTGAAAACCTGAATACTTTAACTGTTGAAAATGGTTTCGGTTTCCGGCATAATAATTTTGCCGCTCCTGACCATCCTTATCCGGGCCTGAACCTGCGGTTAAGCATTTATTGGAGCTTTCTTAACTGATTAACAAAACCTTATCACTTCAAGATTTGTTTACAAAGTCATACCATTTTAATAGAAACTCGTATTATCTTTGTGTACTTCTAAAATGAAAAAGTCCATTGCGTCCATATTGCTGATCTTATATGTTGCTTTCAGCAGCGGTGTTGTAATTAATTTTCATTACTGCATGGACAACTTCGATTCTGCCCAATTCGGTGCTAACAAATCTGACTATTGTGGTGTATGCGGTATGCATAAATCAGAGAGCAATGAATGTTGCAAGGATGAAGTAAAGATCTTTAAGATACAGGATGATCAGCAACCATCTGCTATCAGTTTTAAATTTACATCACCTGATGAGGTTATTATTGACTTACCATTTTGGAATGAAACATTCCTGGTTAGATCAACTCATCAACTTTTCTTACATACACATTCCCCTCCATTAAGTAAGCAGGACACCTACTTACAAAATTGCGTTTTCAGGATTTGAGATTAATTTTTATGAACCCGGCAGAGGTGCTATTATAAACTCTGGTGCCAGTTTACCCAGAGCGAAGCGAAGGGCACTCTTGTACGTTCATATCGCTATTCAGCATTAATATGAATAGTAAGCTCTACGAATAAAAATTAATCGAATTATAATTCTAAAATTAAGATCATGAAATCGCTAAAAATATTTTCAACTTTTCTTTTTTGTTGCGCTATTGCAACAACATCTTTTTCTCAAAAGACAAAAACAGAAACCTTCCAGGTTTCAGGAAATTGTGGCATGTGTGAAACCAAAATTGAAAAAGCAGCAAAAGCAGCCGGCGCCTCTTATGCTGAATGGAATAAAGACACAAAGGTCATTACTGTTAAATACAATTCTACATCATCCAACCTTGCCAAAATTCAAAAAAGCATTGCTGATGTAGGATATGATAATGTAGGTGTAAAAACTACAACCGAAGCATATGATAAACTTCATTCATGTTGCAAATATGATAGAACAGCTGTAGCAACAAGTGACAGTGAAAAAATGGATTGCTGTAAGGATGGTAAATGCACCAAAGAAGGTCATGATGGTAAAGATTGCTGCAAAAAAGATGGAACAGCAAAAATGGACTGTTGCAAAGATGGCAAATGCACCAAAGAAGGTCATGATGGTAAAGACTGCTGCAAAAATGAGGAGCATAAACATTAATCTATCAAACAGTCTAAAATGAAAAAGATAATTGCAGTTGTTGTAATGGCTTTTGTTACTGTTGCTTTGCAAGCTCAGTTTTCCAAGGCTACACTCCAGGCAAGCGGACTTACCTGTGCTATGTGTTCAAAAGCCGTAAAAGTCGCATTGGAGAATGTTTCGTTTGTACAGG
>DATDCP010000340.1:0-22919 GCA_036524255.1 Chitinophagaceae bacterium | reverse complement strand
ATGAAAGGAATGCAGGATGCAGGTATCATGGCTTGTGCTAAACATTTTCCGGGGCATGGTGATGTTGATGTTGATTCACATCTTGATCTGCCTGTAATAAATAAATCGAGAGCAGAACTTGATTCAAATGAAATAAAGCCTTTTCGTGAATTAATAAATGCAGGGATAGGAAGTGTAATGGTGGCGCATCTTGCTGTGCCATCGATCGATACAGGCGCAAATCGTGCAACTTCTATTTCTAAAAATACAGTTACGGGTATCCTAAGAGATGATCTTGGTTTTAGCGGTCTCACATTTACTGATGCATTGGAAATGAAAGGCGTTGCAAAATATTTTCCCGGCGGCGTTATTTCAGTAGAAGCATTGATAGCTGGTAATGATATGCTTTGTCTTCCTGAGGATGTAGGTAAAGCGATCGATGCAATAAAAAAAGCAATAGAAGAAAAGAGGTTGAGTTGGGACGATGTTGATGCTAAAGTGAAAAAAGTTTTAAAGGCAAAATTTCAACTTGGATTGAACCAGTTAAAACCTATCGAGACAACTAACCTTCTTCGTGATCTGAATTCAAAAACGGATGCGATAAGAATGAAGGTTGCAAAGGAAACCATTACGGTTTTAAAACAAGGGACTGGCAATGTTTCATTTCCGTTGAAAAAAAGTTCTAAAATAGCGTATATAGCAATTGGAGATTCGGAGTCAAATATTTTTGGAAAAGGGTTAGAAGAAAATTATAAAATAGACAGCTATTCTTTTTCGTGGAAAGATGGAGATGATAAGGCTGATGAAATATTTGAAAAGGTTATTGATAAGTACGATGCTGTTGTAATTGGCATTCATAATTTCAGTAACCGGCCCGCAAATAATTATGGTATCACTAACTCCTCTCTTTCCTTATGGCGCAGGCTCAATAAAACAAACAGCATAACTCTTGTTTTTGGAAATGTATTAGCTGCAAAAAGTTTCTGTAATGCTAATGCTCTTGTTGCTTGCCACCAGGATGATAATATAACGAGACAAATGGCTGCTGATCTGTTAAAAGGGAAAACCAAAGCATCTGGTAAATTACCATTAAGAGTTTGTAGTTATTCGGCGGGTTTTGGAATTGATATAGTTGCTACTGTAAAACCTACTCCGTTTGAGAAGCGAAAGATCATGACTCAAACAATTGATTCAATAGTTACAGATGCGATAGCTCAAAAAGCATTTCCCGGTTGTGTCGTGCTGGCAATAAAGGATGGAGAAATTATTTATGATAAAGCTTTTGGCAGTTATGCAATTGACAAGCCGCAGCCGGTATCAGTTGAAAGTATTTTTGATCTTGCTTCGGTTACAAAAATTTCCGCTACCACTCTTTCTATCATGAAACTATACGAAGAAGGAAAGATCAAACTGGATAAAACGCTAGGCGATTACCTGCCATGGACACAAAATTCTGATAAAGCAAGCCTTCGAATTGATGACATATTACTGCATGAAGTCGGATTAACACCCACTATTTTTTTTTATAAAGAAACAGTTGATTCAGCAACTGGCATTCCCAATCCAGCTCTTTATTCAGATAAACCAAAGCCCGGTTATACGGTAAGGGTTGCAGAGAATTTGTATTTAAAAAATGAATGGCAGGATACGATGCTCAGCAGGATCATAAAAAGTGCGCCGCCAAGACTGGGTAAGTATTCATACAGCGACAATGATTTTATTTTCCTGGGAAAAATTGTGGAGCAGCTTTCCGGTATGACGCTTGATCAATTCGTAAGAAAAACTTTTTATTCAAAATTGGGATTGGAAACAACAGGATTCAAACCAAGAGAAAGGTTTAGTATCAACAGGATCATTCCAACCGAAGAAGAAAAATATTTTCGCAAGCAATTACTTTGGGGCGATGTGCATGATGAAGGGGCATCAATGTTTGGCGGCGTGGCAGGACATGCCGGTTTATTTTCTGATGCGTATGACCTGGCGATGCTTTACCAAATGTTGTTGAATGGAGGAAAATTGAACGGCGAAAGAATTTTTAAAGAAGAAACAATAAAATTATTTACAGCCTATCACAGCAAAGACAGCCGCCGGGCTTATGGTTTTGATAAACCCGAAAAAGATAATGTGACAAGAAAAGATCCTTATCCATCATTACAGTCTTCTCCGCAAACATTTGGACATACGGGTTTTACCGGTACCTGTGTGTGGGTAGATCCGAAATATGAACTGGTTTATATTTTTCTCTCCAATCGTGTGAATCCTTCAAGAAACAATCCTGTGTTTGCACAATTGAGTGTAAGAGGGAAGATCCAGGATACGATCATTGAAGCGATAAAGTGAAACTGATATGCGACTTTTTATTACTGTCATATTATTGTTTAATGCTCTTTCAAGTGAAGCACAACTCTCAAATGAGGAAATTAAGAAGCATCATATATATAAGATTATTGAAAATTTTTTTGAAGGAAAGTCCCTTGAAGAAAAGACAGTTTCATATTTTGATAGGCATGGAAATATTTTTAAAGAAACGTCGGGAAATGTTAACGAGATTACAACACAACAGTATGAGTATGAAAATGAAAAACTAAGAAAGGTCATTAATTACGATTTCGGGCATACAACAGAATACTTCTATAATCCAGATGGAAGTTATATGACAATAACTATAGCAAAGGATTTTGGAGCTAAAAATTATTTTTGGTTTAATGCTAATGGTGATGTTATTAAAGCATTTGGAGGAGATACATTGTTTTATAAATATAATGAATTGGGAAAATTAGAAGAAATCAAAACTGACAGCAATACACATATAAAATCTCTAACTAAGTTCAG
Source organism: Chitinophagaceae bacterium (assembly GCA_036524255.1). Lineage (GTDB taxonomy): Bacteria > Bacteroidota > Bacteroidia > Chitinophagales > Chitinophagaceae > VBAS01. Next base: position 20,108 of record DATDCP010000340.1, on the reverse strand, counting down.
TTACAATCAAAAAGGGCAACTTATAAAAGTTGAGTCAGCAAATGATGAGTTCAGTAAAACCGCTGAAAATTATGAATATGATTTAAAAGGAAAACGTATCAAAGCGATTACGAAAAGAAATTTTCACGGAATGAAAAGTACTAGCGTTTCTACTTACAAGTATAATAAAAAAGGTCTTTTGATTAAAGAAATTTCCGTACGCACAAATGATGGGGGTAAATCTACAACGACAAAAAACATTTATGAATATGAGTTCTATAAAAATTAATTTATTTGCAATCTCATCAGCACTTCTTTAACATCTTCGAATCGCTCTTTTGGAATGAAATGATCAGCACCTTTCAAAATTTTCACTTCAACTGATCTTGCTTTTGTCAATTTCTTTTTTGCATAATCAGCATTAACAACTGGTACATATGTGTCTTTATCTCCATGAAGGATCCAAACAGGACAAGTGATCTTTTCCCATTCTTTGTCTAATTCCTTCAGATCATTTTTCAGGTAAACCAATTCTTTATTACTTGGTCGAAAAGCTCCGGGCAAGAAATAATTTAATGGCGGTATTTTCATTATGTATCTCCACTTCTCAGGCTTTTCTTCTTTCGGATCAACTGAAGCTGCAAGTAATATCAAACCATCAAACAGATCTTGATTGTCAGCCTGCAATTGTACAATGACAGGGCCTCCGTATGAATGACCGATTGCATAGATCGCTTTATTATTCCTGATCGATCTAACAAACTGGCTGATCAGTTTCGACTGTTCTTTTAACTTTTTAGCATCACCAAATTGACTATAGCCAAAACCCGGGCGATCGATAGAGATCATTCGGAATTTGGATAGCAGATCTTTATCCTTCATGAAATTTTTATACCTGATCCATCCATCGGGAGAGCCGTGTACAAAAAATAAAGTTGGAAGTGAATCATTACCTACTTTAGCATAATGGATATCGAAGCCATCCACTTTTATAGATCCAGTATCAAGAGTAATACCTTCTTTTGAAAATTCATCTTTTGCTTTCTTATCGCTAATACGATACTTCATAGTGAATTGTGCAACTACCAGCCAAACAGTGATCAGTATTAGAAAGGCGATCAGCAATCGGTTTGATAGTTTTCGCTTCATTGTTCAGGTCAAATAAAAATATTTACCGTTGGCACAAATTCAAAGTGCCAGGTTATTTCTGTCGGCTAAAACTATTCCAAATTATTTATCTCTTCTTGGCTGATTAGGCGGTCTCTGCGGACCTCGCTGTTGGCCGCCTTGCGGTGGTCGATTGGGATTTTGTTGTGGACCTCTTTGTTGATTTGGTCGATTACCTTGTTGCGGTCCCTGGTTTTTTGGGCCTTGTCGCTGTTGTCTTGGCTGTTGCTGTTTTTGTTTTCTTTTCTTATCCGCCCTTTCAAGTGATTGTAAACTTATCTGGCCAACCAGTTCAACAAATTCAGGTTCGGCTTCTTTTACTTTTGATGAAGTTATTTCAACAGCTTCCAGCTCCTCAGGAATTATTCCTTGTGCGTTCAGTGATTTTATTTTTCTTACCCTTTCAATGGTAACCGGGTATTGCTTATTGGTGTCAGGCAATACATACCACATCAGGTTTTTGAAAATATCCTTTTTTATCAGCAATGCATTTCCTTTCGCCACCTGTATGTTATCGCAGTTGTCAGGGAATCCCTGCAGGGCATCCAAATAAGTATCCAATTCATAATTCAAACAACACTTCAGTCGTCCACACTGTCCACTTAGTTTTGTTTGATTGATAGAAAGATTTTGATACCGTGCAGCAGTTGTATTCACTGATTTAAATTCTGTAAGCCATGTGCTGCAACAAAGTTCACGGCCGCAACTGCCAATGCCACCCACCTTTGCACTTTCCTGCCTTGCACCGATCTGGCGCATTTCCACTTTCAACTTAAACTCAGATGCGTATATTTTTATCAGCTCACGAAAATCAACGCGACCATCGGCTATATAAAAGAATGTTGCCTTCCTACTATCAGCCTGCACCTCAACCTGGCTAATTTTCATATCAAGCTTAAGCTGTTTGGCAATAGCACGGCTGCGGATCACTGCTTCTTTTTCACGACTCTTACTATGTTTCCAGGTATCAATATCACGATCGCTGGCACGGCGCAGCACTTTTTTCATCTCCGGGTTATCTTCCTTTACCTCATGTTTTTTCATTTGCAGTCTCACGATCTCACCTGTCAGCGATACTTCGCCAAGATCAAAACCACTTACACCTTCCACACAGATCAGGTCGCCTTTTTCAAGTTGCTGCAACGTAGTGTTCCGGAAATAATCTTTACGGCTGCCCTGGTTGAAGCTTACTTCTATCACCTTGCAATCGTCAGACACGGCAGCAAGTGGCATATTCATCAGCCAGTCAAAAGCATTCATACGGTTACACCCGCCGGTACTGCATCCGCCGTTGCTCTTACAACCATTTGGTTTACCCGTTCCGCAATTATCGCAACCCATGAGAGTAATTAAAAATTAATAATTAAGAATGAAAAATTGAGAAAGGTATGAGCCCAACTGCAGAATGTCTATTTGGCTTCCGTTGCGTCGCACTCTTGTCCTTTCATATCGCTATGCAGCAGGGAGCCGGCATGTCGATTAGAATTATTATATGTTGAAGTGAGTGACACAACAAAATTTGAATAGAGATTTACAGCTGACCACAAAATCCTTCTCCTCAATCACTAACACCATTCAAAACCCACAAACCAATGTTCTACCGGTGTCAGGTTGCCAAAAATACAATTTTGTCTGAAATGAGAGTTTATTTTAACATACGGCCTTTTTGGACAAGATTTGGCACTTTGCCTCACTTTAATTTATTGATGATGTGGTATCTTAATCCTACTGACAAACACCGGGGTAGTTATATGAAAGCGATCTTCCTTTTAATATTGATGGTTCCGCTACTAATGAATGGACAGTCGTTAAGGATTAGAGTTATGGATGACCAAAACACGCCTTTGCCTTATTCCTCGGTGATTTGGAATAAAGATCTTGGCCTCGTTACCGATTCATCCGGCTACGTGAAGGTACCTGATATCTCATTAGTTGATTCACTGGTTATTCAATCTCTCGGTTATGAACAAAAAGTATTTTACAGATCAGAGATACCCGCAATAGGAAATTTGATTGTTAAATTGAAACCCAGGATCATCGAGCTTTCCGAAGTCATTGTATGGAAGGCTTTTGACTATGCTGAATTCGGAGTGACAGTTAAAAAGGAAGGGTTTATTTTTTTTAAACATAACACCTGCACGAATTTTCAAATAGCGGTTAAGATCAGTGGGTATAAAAACCCTGCAAAACTTGATAATGTCAGCGTTTTAATATCAGGATCGAGTGAAAGCGACTTGCCATTCAGAATAAGAATATATGAAATGAAACAGGATGGATTGCCGGGTGAGGACTTGATAAATGAAAATATTATCGTAACAAACTATAAAAAGGGTCAATGGAATACCATTGACCTTTCTGAATATAGTTTTGGCAATCTACCTGCCTCAGGTTTTTTTGTATCTATGGAATTGCTATGTGATGATCTAAGTAAAAAAAATGGATTGTGTATTGCGGGCACAGATGAAATAAATTCCAGGCTTACATATTTTAAGAACGGTACTTCTGAATGGAAAGATTTCAGCTCCAATAATAATAAAAGGAGCCGACCTACAAATTATCTTATTAAAGCAGAACTTGGATTTCCTGGTAAATAAAATTACAAGCTTCATTTAAGTCGGCATGAATACAATTTTGTCCTGGATGATGTGATAAAGCTTAATAGTAAGAGCATGAAAGAGGATCTTGGCGTTGGCATTGCGTTCTATATAATATGTAGCCCGGTCCAATTCTTCTATAATCGCCTGCTGCTGACTGATATCAGCAAGCCGGTTAAGCCGGTCAGCAAAATCCTTTTCATTATCCGGCAGGTGAATATTGCTGCCCATGATCTTTGAGCGAATGGACTGTTCGAGCAAATGATTGAAATATCGAAGGAACTGTTTTTGCTTTTCTCTTCCGAGCCTGCTTGTTTCTTCCACCCACTTGGTCTGTGCGATCGGACCGGTTTTAATGATTGAATTCAACCAATCACGGAGAATGCCTTGCCAATCTTCTTCTGCATGTTGCAACAATTGTAATGCTTCACGATAATTCCCTTCAGCAGTCGCAGCTACTTGTCTTGCTTTTGCCGGATCGATCTTACTATCAATTAATGCAGATTCAATATCGGTCGTTTCGAGCATCGGTATCTTTATCATCTGGCAACGGCTGATGATTGTTGGTAATAACAAGGATTCATTTTCTGCTACCAATATAAATAAGGTATTGGGTGGTGGCTCTTCGATCAGCTTCAGTAGCTTGTTGCCTTCAGCTCCAAGATATTCAGGCATCCACATAATGAGGATCTTGTACTCGCTTTCAAAACTTTTCAGGCTCAGCTTGCGAATAATATCATTGCATTCATTGGCTGTTATATTCCCTTGCTTGTTTTCTGCGCCAATGAATTGAAGCCAGTCATACACGTTTCCGTAAGGATAATTATTTATGAATTCTCTCCACTCAGTTATATAATCCACACTCAATGGCGGCGTGCCCGATTTTTTTGTAACAACGGGGTAAGAATAATGAATATCCGGATGAACCAGTTGGTTTGCTTTTGTACAGGATGGGCATGTGCCGCAAGAATCTATTTCAGATTTTTGATTTCGGATTTCAGATTGAAGAGGTTCTTCCCCAAATAAAGATGCATTGGAATTCGGAATTTGTTTTTTTGGATTTGCCCTTTCGCAAGTAAGGTATTGAGCAAGAGCAAGTGCTAAAGAAAGGGCTCCGCTTCCTTCTTTACTTAAAAAAAGCAAAGCATGGCTGAGACGATTGTGCTGAATCAGCTCAACCAATTGTTGTTTGACTTCCTGCTGATTAATGATCTTTGAGAATTGCATCGGGGCGAAAATAATTCTTCTAAAATAAAAAAGCGTCCCGTTTTTACAGAACGCTTTTCCCCGATAGTTACCGGGTTGGTAGGACTTCTATTAATTCAAATATTTAGTAATTTCTTCGCTCATCGGGCTTACTTTATTATGAAACACCGCAACTAATTTCCCTTGTTCATCAACCAGGAATTTAGTGAAGTTCCAGTCAACAGGGTTTTGCAAATATCTTTTCCAAACAAGATCTTTTGAAGTAGTTCCTTTTTCTGCTTTTGCCAATTCTCTAGATTGTTCAACCAGCCATTTATAAATTGGCGCCATGTCGTCTCCTTTTACAGAAACTTTTTCCGCCATTGGAAAAGACACACCATAATTCTTTTTACAGAATTCCTGGATCTCGGTGTTGCTGCCGGGCTCCTGTTCGCCAAAGTTGTTAGCAGGAAAACCAACGATAACCAATTTCTCTTTATACTTTGCATACAATTTTTCCAGGTCGGCATACTGTGGTGTATTACCACATTTTGAAGCTGTGTTCACGATCATTATTTTTTTTCCTTTGTAAGCAGAAAAATCGATCGGGCTTCCATCAAGTCCCTGCACTTTGAAATCGTAAATAGGGCCCTCGAGTGAAACTGATAATATCAGTGCAAGCAAGAATATTTTCATGATTTTATTTTTTTAGAGGATAACAAAGTTAAGAAGCTCTTGTACCTAATTCCAATAATCTTTTTACCGCCAAAATCCTGCCGGTTATTGTCTTTCATAGCTCCCAAGATCAGGAGCAATACCAACAGGCCTTGGCTTACCATCCAAATCGATGGTAACACCAGCATTGGTTGCTTTATTCTTTGCCGGAGACTCATCCTTTAACCGGAAATTATAAATCCGTTTTGAGGTATTGATAGAATCAAATTCAGGATATTGGTTATTGATTATACTATCAGAAGTAATATTGGCAGGCACGTTTTTAACTTTCCAGAGATCATGATCAAAATTCACATTGAAAGTGCTGCCTCTTTTTTCAACTACCACTTCATCTTCTACTGTACCGTCTTGTCCCCAAAAAATACAATTGCGAAATACTGCTGTCAGAGCTTTTGTATCTGGAACATTATTTACAAGAACATAATCACTTACATAAAGAACAGGATTACGATGAAGGATATAGCTATTAGAAAAACTTGCAACAGTGCAATGTATAAATTGGTAATCGCCACCCTTAGCAAGGATCACATTTTGCCCACAATTACTGATCAAACAATTTCTTGCTCTTATACTGCTGTTGACGGCAATAATACCAGCATCATAAGCATTGTCAATAATGCATTCGTTTAAAGTCAGTTTTGGATTTATTGAGGGATCCAGAACTGCCAAAGCCTGGTAAGCATTTTTAATGACCACATAATTAAAAACATTATCCTTACTCGTACTTCTAAAATAAATACCAGGCCAGCCACCCGGAAAATCATTATAAGGTTCATCAAGCCTGTCGCCACGGAATTGAACACGATCAACAGTATCTTTTGCGCCATTTACTTCTAATGTACCATCAACAATTATCGGAGCATCAGCATGCACATAAATGCGGCATCCTTTATTGATAGTAAGTTTTTTATTTGGATCAATTGTTAGTGACCCAAGGATCACATAAGGCAGATCGTTGTTCCATACTTCATTAGTGGTAATTTCTTTATCGCGGTAGAAATGTGCATTCTGTCCCCATGCTTCCAGATTTACCTGCCTGTTTGTGCCATTATAATTTACCTGAATGCTATCCATAACAACAAAAGGAATATTGGCCACATTTTGATCAATACTTACGGAAACAAAAACATAAACACTGTCATTTGCTTCTATTTCAATGTTTGAAACTTCGGGGCCAATAAAACCATCGGCATTTATTTTAAAATAAGAGCTGTTGCCGCCCATCAGTTTAATAGAGGAAAGACGAAGCTTCTGATCATTCTCATTTATTATTTTAAAAGACTGGGTGATGGATCCGGTTGTAGTAAAAACGGTATCAAATTTTAATTCTTCATCTGAAAGAGTGACTTGTGCATCAGGACTTGTAATGAAGGATTCCTTCTTGCAGGCATTAAAAAGGATAAGGATGGATATCGAAATAAACAGGAAGTTCTTCATTGATGTCAAAAGTAAAACGAAGTGTTTGAAAGAAGAAATGATGATGGATATATTTACAAGAAAGAATTAACGATTGGCCCTACAAAGAGTAGCAACAGATAGTTTTACGTTTTCTGCTGTTAAGAGCTCATTTCCGCATGCCTCAAGTGTGGCACCGGTTGTAACAACATCATCCACCAACAGCAAATGTTTATTTTGAATCGCAACTGGATCTATTAATTGAAATTTTCCTTCAATATTTTTCCATCTTTCAATTCTTCCTTTTTTAGTTTGGGTTTCTGTATGCTGGGGTCTTGCAATTATTCTATCTAAAATCGGGATTGATAAAATTTCGGCCATTCCTTCACAAAGAACCGTTGCCTGGTTATAGCCTCTCTTTTTTTCTTTCGATGGAAAAAGTGGTAATGGAACCAATGCTTCTATTTCATTGAAACGGGAAGCATTTTTCAACGCATTTCCCATCAATCTTCCTAATTGCAACCCAAGATCTTTATTGCCTTTATATTTTAATTGATGCATCAGATGCTGAACAAGCGATTCTTTTGTAAAATATAAATGAGCAGAAGCATTTACTATTGGCAATCTACCCCAGAAATCTTTTTCAACCGGGTTATTTGGATGAATTTCAAAATTTGTTTCGGGTAATAAAGAAAGACAGCGAATACATAAACGGCTTTCAATATTCAGCAGGTCGCTGCCACAGCCATCGCAAACATGAGGGAAGACAACATGCAGTAATGATTCTTTTATTTCTTTAAATGATATCATCAAATCAAGTTCTCGCATAAGTCTCCCCTTCGGGGAGATTTAGAGGGGCTTTTAAAATAAATACCTGTACAACTCTTCTACCTGTCCCATTGTCACAATTTCAATATTGAATTTTTGTTTTGCCAGCCCTTTCTGATTGTATTTTGAAACAATGATCTTTTCAAATCCTAGTTTTTCCGCTTCGGCAATGCGTTGATCTATTCGGTTCACTGCTCTTATCTCACCACTCAACCCAACTTCCCCGGCAAAACAAATATGCTGGTGCAATGGCGTGTCTTCAAAAGAAGACAAAAGGGCACATAACACTGCAAGATCTATAGAAGGGTCTTCAATTTTTAATCCGCCGGCTATATTTATGAATACATCTTTTACTCCAAAATGAAAACCACCTCTTTTTTCTAATACTGCTAATAATAATTGTAATCTTCTTAGATCAAACCCACTTACTGTCCGCTGTGGTGTTCCGTAAATAGATTGAGTGACCAATGCTTGTATTTCTATTAATAATGGCCGCATGCCTTCAATTGTTGCGGCAATTGCAATTCCACTTAATTGATCCTCTTTTTGAGTTATTAATATCTCGCTTGGATTTGTGACGGCCCGCATTCCTGTATCGCTCATTTCATATATGCCCAGCTCTGATGTGCTACCATAACGGTTTTTCAATGTTCTTAAAATGCGATATGCATAATGACGGTCACCCTCGAATTGTAAAACAGTGTCAACCATGTGTTCAAGGATCTTTGGTCCTGCAATAGCTCCTTCTTTAGTAATATGCCCGATCAAAAAAACAGGTGTATTGGTTTCTTTTGCAAACCGTTGAAACTCGGAAGCACATTCACGTATTTGAGATATACTTCCGGGGGAGGAATCAATGTAAGGTGTTTGCAATGTTTGAATTGAATCAATAATTACAAGAGCAGGTTTTAGTTTTTTTATTTCCTGGAATATGATCTGTGTAGACGTTTCAGTAAGTAAATAAAAATTTTCATTCGCAACTTTCAATCTATCTGCACGCATCTTTATTTGTTGCTCACTTTCTTCACCACTTATATAAAGGACAATTTTACTAGAGAGTTTTAAGCCAATTTGTAAAAACAAAGTTGATTTACCAATACCGGGCTCACCTGCAACAAGTACAATACTTCCGGGAACAATGCCACCACCTAATACACGATTCAACTCATCATCCCCAGTCAAAATCCTTTTTTCTTCATTGCTTTTTATTTCGCTTAGTTGAATTGTTTTATTAATTCTTTCCGCTGTTTCATTATAATGTTCCCAACCATTATTTTTTGCAGTTTCTTTTTGTATTATTTCTTCAACAAAGCTGTTCCATTGATTACATGACGGACATTGCCCAAGCCATTTTACACTTTCATATCCGCAGTTCTGACAGAAAAAAGCTTTTTTCACTTTACTCATAAAATAAAGTTAGGTTTTCGTCAACATCTGCATCTTGTTTTAAAAGAAAGTAATTTTCAAAAAAATAAATCCTTTAAATAATTGATAAGATCAATTGAAGAAATAAAAATAAAAACGGATGAATAAAAGAAGACATGTATAAAAGTAAAAAGGGCCAATCTTGTTGATTGACCCTCTTACTTACTAACCCATTAAATTCTGATACTAAGTTACAATTCTGACCCACATTTCAAAATAATTTTTTCTGCCTGTGTATAACTTTTAGATTAACTTGTGCAGTTCTTTAGGTTACTAATACAGGATAATCGAAATCATTATAAGTTATTAATAGACATATTATTATGTATAAATTATGCTGAAATAAAGAGCACAATCTTTTGCCTTAACCCAATTTTATTTTAATGTCAAAAAGGCTGTAAAAATTAGTAGGAAGTTGCCTTTTTTGCACTTTAAAAAAATGGAACCAGCTTTGATATAATTTACTTTAAAACAAATTAATATGACACCAGGAATTATGCTTGTCTCTTTATTATTTATAGGTATCAGTTTGATAGTTTCAATGATACTTAAGGGCAAGTTTTCAAAGTATAGCAAAATACCTCTTGCTAATGGAATGAGCGGAAAACAAGTGGCTGAAAAAATGTTGAGGGAAAACGGGATTTATGATGTAAAGGTCACCGCCTCACAGGGTTTTCTATCCGACCATTATAATCCAGCAAATAAAACCGTAAATCTGAGTCCGGAAGTTTATGAAGGAACCAGTATTTCGGCTGCGGCTGTTGCAGCTCACGAATGTGGTCATGCTGTTCAACATGCCAATTCTTATAGCTGGCTCACGATGAGAAGCCGTCTTGTACCGGTTGTTCAATTGACTTCAAACATTGTAAATATTGTATTAATAATAGGAGTAATTATGGCAGCCTCCGGGAATACAACCTTGTTATTGGTTGGTATAGCAATGATGGCGATTACTGTTTTATTCACTTTGATCACTTTACCTGTTGAGTTTGATGCCAGTAAAAGAGCACTTGCCTGGTTGGAAACCACCAACGTAACAAATAATACAGAGTATCCCAAAGCAAAAGACGCATTGAAATGGGCAGCAATGACTTATGTGGTAGCGGCACTTGCAGCAGTTGTTACTCTTGTACAATATATAATGGTATACCTGGGCAGCAGGGATCGAAACTAAAAAATCGATTGACTTTTTTATTGAGGCCGTCTATTTAAATTTTTTTTGGGCCAACTAGCTTTTGCTTTCTTGTAATATCCATTTAATAATCCCCAAAACTATTACCGGCAATGGCTGGTTAAAAGGAAGGGATGATCCAAATAGTATTAACCTGAATCAATTTATAAGCATCATACCCCTTCTTGAAATCGTAGATTTTGATTTGAAAATCCATTTATTTTCACTGTTAGAAAAATAGTTCATTTTGTTTTAACGGCCATGCAGCATGATGCACGGCTTTTTTGCCCTATAAAAAATTGTTGGAATTTATAGAATTCCTATATTTGACTTCTTCATTTCATTACAAAACTAAAACTACACATGAGAAAAATTGCCTCACTTGTTGTGATGCTAATGCTATTTCAGCTAATAGCATTCAGCCAAGACAGGACTATCACCGGTGTTATTAAAGATGAAGCCGGTCTCATAGTTCCTGGTGCTTCAGTAAGAATCAAAGGAACCAAAGTAGGTACCGCAGCAGACAACCAGGGTCAGTTTCGTATTCAGGCCAAATCAGGTGATGTTTTGCTGATAACGGGAGCGGGGATCGACCCAGCAGAATTAACTGTGGGTGCTTCCGACGCTGTAGCAATTACAGTAAAAAACACTATTGCTACGGGAAGCGAAGTAGTAGTAACAGCTTTGGGTATCAAAAGACAGGACAAAGCATTAGGATACGGAGTTTCGAAAGTTGATCCTAATAGCCTTTTGCAAAGATCAGAACCAAATGCTTTAGCCGGACTTGCTGGTAAAGTACCTGGTGTAGATATCAGAGGTGGCCAGGGAGCTCCGGGTGCTGCTGTTCGTATCCAAATCAGGGGGGTATCATCTTTTAATGGAGGTGAGCCTTTGATCGTTGTTGACGGGGTTCCTTATAGTAATAACCTCGTTAACACCACAAGCCCTTTTAGTGGAGGTGGAACTTATGGTTCTGGATTTGGTGATCTTGACCCTAATGATATTGAGACTATCAATATCTTAAAAGGTGCTGCGGCTGCAGCACTGTATGGCTCAAGAGCAGCCAACGGTGTATTATTGATAACTACTAAATCAGGAGCTCCAAGGAAAGGACAAAAATCACTTAATGTAACTTTCAAAACAGGTTTTAGCCTGGAAAAAATATCTGGAATACCCGAGTTTCAAAACACCTATGGTGCTGGTGCCAACTTTAGAACTCAATCTTCAAATGGTTCATGGGGAGCCAAATTCGGAAAAGGTGTTATTTATAATGCAACCGGAGATGTTATCGGTACTTCTGCATCGGGTATTGACTCTATACCTGCTACAACATGGGCTACCATGTATGCGTCTTACCCTGAACTTTTCCCTAATGGACGCTTAGCCTATAAAGCAATACCGGATAACGTATCTTCTTTATTTAATACTGGAAGCCTTTTTGAAAATTCAATAGGTCTGAACGGTGGTGAAGGAAACACACTTTTTAATATTACACTCTCACGTGTAGACCAGGATGGATATATTACAAATTCAAGTTATGAAAAAACCAATATCAGCGCTGGTGGGCAGACAAACATTGGTAAACTTACAGTAGGAGCGAGTATGGCTTATTCCAGGTCAAAACAAGTCGGAGGATTTATCGGCCAGGCTCAAAGCTTCTTATCACAATGGGGTCGTACGTTTACAATGGCCAGGAACTGGGATATTACAGGATGGCCTTCAGAAGACAGAGCTGGTAAACAAATTGGCTTTAATGATGGTCAATATACAAACCCTGTATGGGGTGCATACCACAACGTAATTACTTCTATTGATGATCGTGTGGTAGCAAACGCAAGGGCTTCTTACAAGTTCAACAATATTGTTAGGGTTGATTATAATGTAGGTATAAACAGCTTTGCGCTTTTTAGAGACCAGATCATTGACAAATCTTCTTACGGAGGCACTGATAATCTCCTGGGTAATATTATCGAAGTAGTTAATAGAACACAGGAAATTCAATCTACATTAGTTGCCATAATTACACCTAAGATCGGGACTAATTTTACTTTGGATGTTAAATTAGGTAATGATATTAACCAAAGAACGTCACGGACTCAACAGGTTCAGGGTGTTAACTTTGTTATTCCCGGACTCTATAATCTTACAAATACTTCCACCCAACGTTTTAGTTCAGATAGGGTATCAAAAAGAAGACTTGTAGGTTTCTTTGGTGATGCCTCTCTCGGTTACAAGAATTTTGCCTTTTTAAACGTTACGGCAAGAGAAGACCTTACTTCTACACTTCCATATAAAAACGCCCAGTATTTTTATCCGGGTGTTTCCGGTTCATTGATCTGGACAGAGGCCTTTAAACTTAGATCCAACTGGTTAGATTATGGTAAGCTGCGTGCGGGTTATGCAAGGGTTGGTAACGATGCTGCACCTCACAATACTGAAGCTACGTTTGGACTTAACGCAGCCGGTTTCCAGGGTCAGCCTTTAGCCTCAAGGGACAATACCAGCTACGACCCGGATCTTACACCTGAATTTACAAGGGAGTTGGAGATCGGTACTGAAATGCGTTTCTTTAAAAGAAGAATTGGTTTTGAACTTACCTATTATAATAAAAAATCTACTGACCTGATCTATCCGATCAGTTTGCCTGTGACTACTGGCTATACTCAATTCTATACAAACCTCGGTCAGATTCGTAACGAGGGATGGGAAGCAGCACTCGATGTAAGAGCTGTGGCCGGTAAGGATTTTACATGGGATTTAAGAGCGATCTTTACTAATAATGAAAATACAGTTGAGGCACTCGTGCCAGGTATCCAAAGGGCTATAGTAGGAGGGTTTAATTATATTGAGCCTGGTTTTCCCTATGGCTACTTAAGAGGTAGTCATTCTGCCCGTACGGAAGATGGAACACTGTTGATCAATCAAACTTCAGGTATGCCAATGCTTGACCCGAATGACGACATGGTGGGAGATCCAAATGCTGATTTTAAATTAGGACTTACCAATACTCTTTCCTACAAAGGATTTCAGTTGAGTGTTCTTGTGGATTGGACACAAGGTGGTGATTTCTATTCTGAAACTATTAGTAGTATGTTGGGAAGAGGAGTAACAAAGGATACTGAAGACAGGGAAACAAGTCGTATTATTGAAGGGGTTTACTCAACTACTTCTCCGTCTCTGGGTGCTGATGGTAGAAACCATTATACCCCATTATTGGTTGGTGGTAAACCTGTACAAAATCAAACAAGAGTTACCACGAATGACCTCTTTTTTACACAAGGTACGGGAGCAAGCTTTGCTACCAATGGTGCATTTGAGTATGCTGTATTCGATGGTACTGTATACAGATTGAGAGAAGTGGTTTTGGCTTATAGCATTCCTTCTAATATCGTAAACAAACTCAAATTAACCGCTGCTACTTTTTCAGTCAGTGGCCGTAATCTTTGGTTCCTGGCTCCAAATGTGCCTAAATACACCCATTTTGATCCAGATATTAACTCTGTTGTTTCAGGTAATGCACAAGGTGTTGAAACCGGAGGTGCGCCAAGTACAAGAAGAGTGGGTGTTAACTTAAACATAACTTTCTAATCTTATCTAAATATTTAATTATGAGAAGGAAAAATCATTTTATATACTTTTTTACAACATTGATAATGCTTGTGGCTGGAGGAACTGGCTGCAAAAAATTTCTTGATGTAAATAAGAATCTTAACGATCCTACCGCTGTACCGGTATCGCTGCTGTTAAGTAACGTTGAGCGGAATATTGCAAGTAATATAGCGTTAGGCACTGGCCTTGGCAATACCATGGCTATTTATACACACCAGGTTACAGGCCGTGTTGGTGCAGACAGGTATGGGGCAGGTTCTGCCGGATGGGATGGTTTATACTCCGCTATAACCAACCTTAATGTAATTATTAAACAGGGAACGGAAGAAGGCCGTTTAGCATATGCTGGTATCGCTAAAATATTGAAAGCATATGCATTTAGCATCCTGGTAGATGTTTATGGTGATGTCCCTTTTTCAGAGTTCGATCAATTTCCTGAAATAACACAACCAAAATTTGATAAGGGCTCTGAGATCTATCCAAAACTTATAGTATTAATTGATGAGGGAATTGCTAATATAAATGACCCGGCGGTAAATCCTTCAAAGCCCGGGGCTGACGATTATATTTATAAAGGGAACCTTACTAGGTGGAAAAAAGCAGCCAATACAATTAAGCTTAAAATGTACACACAAATAAGACGTGTTCAGAATGTTCAGGCACAGATTACAGCTTTACTGGCAACTCCAGAAAATCTTATCAATTCTCAGGGAGATAACTTTATGATGCCGTACGGACCATTTGGTACTACTGATGACAGGCATCCTGCTTTTGGAGATTATAATGCTACACAGCGCGGAGGACAACTTTTCAGCCCATGGTTATTTGAGATCATGAAAGGGAAGAATCCTGGTATTTTAACCGGAATTCTCGATCCAAGAATCCCTTATTATGTATATAACCAGAAATCACCACTCGGTGGTTCAAATCCTACTCCTGAAAATTGTACTGAATACCGTGACGGTGGATTTATTAGCATTTACTTTGGTTCAAACGGAAATTGCCGCGATGGTTCTAACAGCAACACTTATTCTTTGTTGGGTTTATATCCTGCAGGTGGCCGCTATGACGATGGAGCAGCTATAGCCATTAACACGATAACTCCGCTAAAAGCAGGAACAGGTGCGCTGCCACATCAATTTATAACTTATGCGGATCGACTCTATCTTGAGGCAGAACTGATCAATGTGGGATTGGCTACCGGAGATCAAAAAACTGTATTTAGCAAAGCTTTGGATGAATCGTTTAGACAGATGGATACTATTATTGCTAATTGTATTAAACCGAGTTCTGCAGGAACTCCACAAACAGTTCCAGTTATAGCAACACTTGCAGCTACCACCGATTATAAAACTGAAGTTCTTGCAGCGTTCGATGCGGCATCTACTGCAAAAAAGCTGGAGCATATCATAACTCAGAAATGGATCAACCGAATTGAAAACCCGGTTGATAGTTATACTGATTACAGAAGAACGGGCTACCCTGTTTTGTTTGCTCCGGCTCCTGCCGGTACTGTTACAAGTGTAACGGGTCCCGATGGAAAGGTAACACCGGTACAAAACGACAGGCCGTATCCCTGGTCTTTGCCTTTTAATACAAATGAGATTGCATTAAACTCTAATGCTCCGCCGCAAAAAGTACCAGAGAACTATAAAGTATTTTGGCAACCTTAATTGATGAATTTTTAATGAATAAGTAGTTATTAATAAAATTAACAGATTATGAAAATGAGAAAAATAAATATATTACTGGCTGTTTCCTTTGGTGCTCTTATTGCATTCTCAGGTTGTAGTAAGGACGATGGGGCGATCTCCGAAAGAGTTCCCATTTCTGCAGTACCTACTGTTACAACCAATATTGATGCAACAGGCTCACAGTCTATCAACATGTTAAACCTGGCGGCTTTCTCTGGTAAGTTTAAAGTGGATAATTATTTTCCTGGTACAACACCACCAACCAAAGTTGATATCGTAGTTAGAAAAACCAAAGGGACCACTATTAATAATACCAATGTAAAAGTGTTTAAAACCGGTATTACTACACTTCCGGCCAGTTTTACAGTTACAGCTGCAGAAATTGCTGCTTTGTTTGGTACTGCAATACTCTTAGGTGATAATTATGATTTTGCCCCTGATTTTTATGTGGGAGATAGAAAATTTGAAGCGTTCCCCACCACGGGAAACGGTACAGGCGCAGGGAATAATGGCCAGCCGCTCTTTGGTGAATTTGCCCGTTTTTCTGCAATTTGTGCATATGATCCTGCTATATACGTGGGAGATTTTGAAGTGGTATCAGATGCTTTTGGCGAATTAAGTGCTGGTACGGTTATTACTTTAAGCACTGTTAGCGCTACTAAGTTTCGGGCGACATACCCTAACCCAGAGGTTCTTCCACAACCACCAGTACCAACATTTGTAGTAGACGTAAATACCGGCAATAATAATGTCACTTCTACACAGCAACAGATAGGTACAAACTTCTATACATATACGAACCCATCTGTACAGGTTGCAGGTGGTACAGTTTCTCCATGCGACAAAGAAGTGACGATGAATATTACTTATAGAGTTGCTCAAGGCTCGTTTGGGACTTTTGCTTTAAGACTAAGAAAAAAGCCATAGAACATTTAATTTAAATAGAATATTCAAACGGCTATTTCAGTAAATGAAATAGCCGTTTTTTTATGATAGATGATAATGGCCAGGTAGCTTAGCTTGTCAATATGTGTCGGCAATGAATAATGTAGAAGTAAGGATAGAATGCCTAGAATCATCTATGACTTATCGGGGCTGTCAAAAGCAGTCTTTTTTATTGAATCATTTTATCAGTATAGATTTACTAAAGCTTTATCTCATCATCATTCTTATCATAAAATTTGAATTCGATAAGATGATAATTAGTGTCAGCCTTAAGCTTGATCCTCTTTCTATATTTTCTTTTCCATTTTGAAAACTTTGACCAAAGCCAACCTTTAGTGAGGTATGCATGAATGATCGGATTAACTACAATGGTAAGATTGTTATGCTGGTGAGTAAATAAGTAGTTTAAATTCTTTTCGATCTCATCTTCAAGAATGATAGTTGAAGAAATTTTACCTGTGCCGCTGCAACTTGGACAAACCTCCTGCGTATTAATATTCATCTCAGGTTTCATCCGTTGGCGGGTGATCTGCATTAATCCAAATTTCGAAATTGGTAGTACCGCATGTTTAGCCCTGTCAGGCAACATGAATTTTTCCATTGCTTCCATGAGCTTCTTTTTATTCTCCGGAAGTTTCATGTCAATAAAATCAACAACTATTATTCCTCCAATATCCCTTAATCTTAATTGTCTTGCTATTTCATCTGCAGCCTCGAGGTTCGTTTCGAGAGCATTTTGTTCCTGGTTATTGCTTACACTTTTATATCCGCTGTTCACATCAATTACATGTAATGCTTCAGTATGTTCAATTATAAGATAGGCACCGCTGTTAAGGTTTACAGTTTTGCCAAATGAAGCCTTCACTTGTTTTGTAATTCCAAAGGAATCAAAAATGGGTGAACCGTTCTGATAAAAAGAAACTATATCGGCTTTTTCAGGAGCGATGCGTTGAATGTATGATCTTGCATCCTGAAAAATATTGCGATCATTAACAACGATCTTATTGAAATCTTCATTTAACAGGTCACGTAAAATGCTGGTAGTTTTCGTTTGTTCACTTAAAATTTTAGCAGGAGCAACAGCGCTTCTAAGATTTGTTTGAATCGTTTTCCATGTTTCTACCAGTTCCGAAAGATCTTCATGAAGCTCGGCTGTTTTCTTTCCCTCGGCTGCGGTTCTTACAATTACACCAAAGTTCTTTGGCTTTATTGCTTCCACTATTTTTTGTAATCGTTTTCTTTCCTCCGATGAATGAATCTTTCTTGATACTGCAACGATATTATTAAATGGTGTAATAACAACAAAGCGGCCAGGCAATGAAATTTCGCAACTTAGCCTTGGACCTTTTGCTGCGATTGGTTCTTTTAAAATTTGAACAAGAATGTTTGGTTTGCCACCAAGCACTTCATTTATTTTTCCCGTTTTAATTATCTCAGGTTCGTTTTCGAAACCTCCGAAATCAAAAACCTCTTTTTGATTAATGGAGTATTGGGTAAATTTCAAAAGAGATTTTGCGTAAGGACTAAGATCCGTGTAGTGAAGAAAAGCATCCTTTTCAAAACCAACATCCACAAAAGCAGCATTTAAACCGGGGATAAGCTTTTTTACTTTTCCTAAGTATAAGTCGCCGACAGCAAAACGAGCATCGCTTTTTTCATTATGAAGCTCTACAAGTTTTTTATCCTCAAGCAGGGCAATTTCAACACCCTGCGGAGCAGCATTTATGATAAGTTCTTTGTTCAAAACTTTTATGGCGTTTACTCTGCCATTTGCCGGTAAATAATTACTGGTGTGTTTAAACCGTGATAGATCCGTTTAATGGTTGGATGGGTGATTAGGGAGCAATTTGACGGGAAAAATGATCCGAAACGGCAGCAACCAGTAGACAAAGAAAGAATGGTATATAAAGTTTATAATTAAATTACCTTTGATAAGGCACCTAACTGCTTTATAAACTTTACATACTTATTTATTCTTTTTCTTATGACGATTCTTTCTCAGTCTTTTTTTACGCTTATGCGTGGCCATTTTATGGCGCTTTCTTTTTTTACCAGAAGGCATACTTCAGAATTTTTTTTAAATTAATTTATTAATAAGGTTATTTCTTTAACTCGTTAATACGTTTTTCCAGGGCAGATCTCATAGCTGGGTTTGGAGCTAACGGCAATGCTTTGGAATACCATATAATAGCATTTGCCTTATCTTCTTTCCTTTCAAAAACCTCGGCCATCAGTAAGATAGCTTCAAGATTCACGGGTTGCAGGGCCAGAACTTTTTCAAAACGGTCAATCGCTCTATCGTATTGTCCGGAAAGGAGTGACCCCTGACCAAGTACCATTTGAGCATATATATTAGTGCTGTCTTTTTCAACGACTTGCCTTACTTTTAATATCCCTTCCATAGGATTCTCGGCAATATTTCCGAAAATATAACAGGCACCTAACCCAACAATTGTTGAGTCGTTTTTATCATTAATTCTCAAAGATCTTTCAAACAGGTCTTTTGCCTGTAAGGCTTTCCATCTTTTTAGCTGCTCACTTTCCTCATTCCTCAGGTTCTCTAAAATCAAATGGGCTGCGAAGGTGAGTGATTTTTCTGAATTTTCCAACCTTGCTGCTTCGGCTTCGTACCAGGCATAAGGTTCAAAGATCCTGGCTGAATCTTTCCAGAAATGTGCTAGTTGGTGAAATACATCAAGCTTTTGCTTTTTTACATCACCCCTGATCACAGATTGTTCAAGGTCATTCATCCATTGTATCTGAGTGGGGTTCAATATTTCTTTTGCATGAAATAAAATAGAATCTGCTGTTAGCTCATTTTGCGGAGTAGATTGAAAATTTTTTGCTATTCCACTTTTATGAGGACCTGTTCTGCCAAACAGAAATAACGCTGCAACTATTAATACACCAATGACAATAGTGATCCACTGTGCTTTATTCACTAATAAAATTTAGGGCTGCAAGTTAACCGAACAGGGCGAGATTGTGGCTGATAAAAAAGAAATTAGACGAGATCAACTATCTGCATCTTCACCGGGGCCATCATCAGGTTTTACAGTTACCAGTTTTTTAACTTCTGCAACAAATTCTTTTGCAGGTTTAAAAGCAGGGATATAATGTTCCGGAATATGTACTGCTATATTCTTCTTGATGTTCCTTCCAATTTTCGCGGCTCTTTTTTTAGTTATAAAGCTGCCGAAGCCACGAACATAAATATTCTCACCTGCGGCGAGGGTATCCTTCACCTCCTTGAACATAGTTTCAAGAGTAACAAGTACATCCACTTTGGGAATACCTGTTTTTTCAGATATCTTGTTTACGAGGTCAGCTTTTCTCATTTATTAAAATTTTAGCAGTTAATTTGCTCTAATGTAGGACAAA